>JBMOFG010000210.1:0-4417 GCA_049314415.1 Polymorphobacter sp. | reverse complement strand
ATCGTCCTCGACTGGGCAGCGGAGTTCCCCGCCATCCGTCAGCGCATTGCCGCGCTCGTGGCCGATGGCCGGCTGGCGTGGCGGGTCGATGAACAGCATGGCTTTGAAAATGCTCCCGAAACGCTGATGCGGCTGTTCGCCGGCGCCAATCGTGGTAAGCAGGTGTTGAAGCTCGACTGAATCAAGCTAAACAACCGGCTTTCGTGATCGGGAGACGGACGTGCAGACAATCGGGGTTATCGGCGCTGGGCTGATGGGCAATGGTATTGCCCATGTGTCGGCGCTGGCGGGCTATGATGTCATCCTGTCCGATGTCGAGAAGGCGCGGGCCGAAGCGGCACGGGCGACGATTGCCAAGAATCTGGGGCGCGGCGTCAGCAAGGGGGCTGTCAGCCAGGCCGATGCCGATGTGGCGCTGGCGCGGATCAGCCTGACCACCGACAGCGCCGACTTTGCCGATGCCGATCTTGTCATCGAAGCGGCGACCGAGAATGAAGCAGTGAAGTGCAAAATCTTTGCCGGGCTTACCTTGAAGCCCGCGGCGCTGCTCGCCACCAACACCTCGTCGATCTCGATTACGCGGCTGGCGGCGGCGAGCGACCGGCCCGACCGCTTCACCGGGCTGCATTTCTTCAACCCGGTGCCGCTGATGACGCTGGTCGAGATCATCCCCGGCCTGCAGACATCGGACGCGACGCGCGCCGCCATGGCCGCTTTTGCCGCAAAGATCGGCAAGACTGCGATCATCGCTGCCGACAGCCCGGCGTTCATCGTCAACCGGATTCTCTGCCCGATGCTCAACGAAGCGATCTTTGCGCTCGGCGACGGCGTCGGCAGTGTCACCGATATCGATATGGGCCTGAAACTTGGCGCTAACCACCCGATGGGACCGTTGACGCTCGCCGATTTCGTCGGGCTCGACACGCTGCTCAGCATCATGCGCGTCATGCAGGAAGCGACCGGCGACCCGAAATACCGCCCGGCGCCGCTGCTGATCAAATATGTTGAAGCCGGCTGGTACGGCAAGAAATCGGGACGCGGCTTTTACGATTATTCGGGGCCGGAACCGGTGCCGACACGCCAATGATGCGGGCGCGATCTGCGGGGGTGCTGGGCGGCGGCATGGCGCTGGCCAGTCTGCCGCTGCATGCCTTGCTGCCGCACCGGCTGTCCGTTGCGCTGGCGGCGCTGATGCTGGCGGCGATCGGCGCGATCTATGTCGGCTTTGCGCTGCGCGATGGCCGGACACGCGCCATCGCGATGGAAGTGATTGTCGCCACGCTGTTTTTCGCTGCGGCCGCGATCGGCCTGATGGTTGATCCTTGGGCCATTCCGGCGGCCTGTTTCGCGCACGGCCTTTGGGATGCCGCCCATCATCGCCACGTCGATACCGCCATGCCGCGCTGGTATATTCCCTTTTGCGCATTGTATGACTGGGTGTTCGCGGCCGGACTGGCGCTGATCTGGCTGCGCTGATGCGCCTGACGTTCACCAAGGGCCGCGGCAAGTTCGACCGGCTCGATATTGTCACCGCAGGCGGCCCGCTGGCACCGATAGAATGCCCGAAACAGGGCATCATTCCGCACGACATGGTGCATTTCATCGTCGAGGCCGAAGTCGCCACTTGCGGCTTTCTCGGGAGCATCGCAGCGGGCGGCGACGGCGGCTTTGCTGCGGGGATCGACAATCCGCATCACCGCGCCGTCGAACGGCTGGTCGAAACCGTCCAGGCTGAAGCCTGGGCGGGGGCGCCGGCGCCCGATGCGGACTTCATCGCGCTGTATGCTGTCACCTGCGAGGCGCGGGGCGATGCGCCGCTGGCGCTCGATGTCGCCATGCTTGCAGCGATCCGGACCCTGCTTGCCGACCTGACGGCGCGGTGGCTGGCGGTACCGGCCGGCGGCACGCTGGTACTCAGCCTTCCCGAACAGCGCGCTTCCACCCGGCCGCCGACCTCCGTATAGAGCCGGCATGTCCCATGCTCCCGACCCCGAAATGCTCGCCAAAACGGAAACGCTGATCGAAGCGTTGCCCTATCTGCAGCGCTATGCGGGCAAGATCTTCGTTGTCAAATATGGCGGCCATGCCATGGGCGATGCCGCGCTGGCGCAGGATTTTGCCGAAGACATCGTGCTGTTGAAGGCGGTCGGCATCCTGCCCGTCGTCGTCCATGGCGGCGGCCCACAGATCGGCGCGATGTTGAAGCGGCTGGGCATCGAAAGCCGTTTCGTCGATGGCCTGCGCGTCACCGATGCCGAAACCGCCCAGGTCGCCGAAATGGTGCTGGCCGGATCGATCAACAAGGAACTTGTCGCCTGGATCGAACGGGCCGGGGGCCGCGCGGCCGGTATTTCGGGCAAGGACGCCGGGCTGGTGCGCGCCGTTAAGGTGCAGCGCACCACCCGCGACCCTGGCAGCGCCATCGAACAGGTCGTTGACCTCGGCTTTGTCGGTGAACCCGAAAGCGTTGATACCACGATCATCCACACGCTGCTGGCGGCGGGTATCGTGCCGGTCATCGCGCCGGTCGGTGTGGGGGCCGATGGCCATACCTATAATATCAACGCCGACACCATGGCCGGGGCGATTGCTGCGGCATTGGGCGCGGCGCGACTGTTCCTGCTGACCGATGTCGCCGGGGTGCTCGCCAAGGATAAGACGCTGCTCACCGACCTGACGCCTGCCGACATCGCCGGGCTGGTTAGCGATGGCACCATCAGCGGCGGCATGATCCCCAAGCTGGAAACCTGTGTCCATGCGGTCGAGGGCGGCGTCGACGCTGCGGTCATTCTCGACGGCCGTATCGGCCACGCCATGCTGCTCGAAATCTTCACGAGGCGCGGCATCGGCACGCTGGTCAGGGCAGGCTAGGCCAGCGTTGCGTCCCTCAGGGAAGCCGGGACCGGCGCGTCTCCCCCCTCAAAACGTCCGGTAACATGCTCCCGCGGCCCGCCTATACTAAGGGCCCAAGGAGCATTCCCAATGGCCGATCGTGACGCACTGCACCCGCCGGCGCGCTGTCCCGGACCCGGTGTCCCCGAATTGTTCGATGCCGATTCGCGGCCCGTTCCCGACCTGTATCGCACCGACAGCTGGCAGGACCGCGGTTCCGCGCCCTTGTCTGCGGCGCGCTACACCAGCCCCGAATTCTTTGCGGCCGAGCGTGACAAGATGTGGCCGCGCGTCTGGCAGATGGCGGCGCGCGAGGACGAGTTTCCCGAAGCCGGCGATACCGTCGTCTATGCCAATCTCGGCAAATCGGTGCTGCTCGTCCGCCAGCCCGACCTGTCGATCAAGGCATTCTGGAATGTCTGCCTGCACCGCGGCCGGCTGCTGCGCACCGAATCCGGCCCGGCGCAGGAGCTCGAATGTCCCTTCCACGGCTTTACCTGGCAGCTCGATGGCGGGCTGAAACGAATTCCCTGCCAATGGGATTTCCCGCACCTGACGCCGGAAAAAATGGCCTTGCCCGAAGTTCGCGTCGACAGCTGGGCGGGCTATGTCTTCATCAACTGGGATGGCAAGGCGCCACCGCTCAGCGACTATCTCGCGCCGCTGCCGGCGCATTTCGAACGCTGGCGCATGGCCGACAATTACACCGGTCTGTGGGTTGGCAAGGTCATCAAGGCGAACTGGAAGGTCGTTTCCGAAGCCTTTATGGAAGCGTGGCACAGCGTCATCACCCATCCGCAGATCCTGCCGTTCACCGGCGATGCCAACACCCGCTATTCGCTGTGGGGCGACCATGTGAACCTCGCGCTGACCCCGTTCGGCGTGCTCAGCCCGCATCTTGCCGAACAGGGCCTGACCGATGCCGCGACGGTCGAAGCCTTTGCCGCCGGATCACGGATGCAGGGTATGGAGCCGATGCAACTGGCACCGGGCCAGACGGCACGGTCGGGGCTGGCCGACAAAAACCGCGCCGAGAATCTCACCGCGCTCGGCCATGATGCGTCGCACGCCACCGACAGCGAAGTGCTCGACGCCTGGACCTATAATGTCTTCCCCAATATCGCGCCATGGGGCGGCTTCGGCCCCAATATCTCCTATCGCTGGCGCCCGTGGCCCGACCAGGATGCGACGCTGATGGAAGTGCGGCTGCTGTTCCCGACGCCAGCCGGGCAACTCAGGCCGCGCGCTGTCGAAATGCGCTTTCTAAACGAGGACGAGCCCTGGGCGACGGTAACCGACTGGGGCGCGCTCGGCAGCGTTTTCGATCAGGACATGGCGAACCTGCCCTATGTTCAGGACGGGCTGAAATCCTCGGCCAATGACCGGGTCGAGCTCGGTAATTACCAGGAAAGCCGCATCCGCCATTTCCATGCGACGCTCGACAAATATCTGGCGGGGGAATTGTAATGGCGGAAGCGGACCCCGGGCTGGGCTGGGCCGAACGCCGCAAGCGGATCGCGCGCGA
>JBMOFG010000209.1:0-4418 GCA_049314415.1 Polymorphobacter sp. | reverse complement strand
TCATCAACATCACCGGCGGCGACGATCTGCGCCTGATGGAAGTCGATGAAGCCGCAACTCACATCCGCGACATGGTCGATCCCGATGCCAACATCATCGTCGGTTCGGCCTTTAACAAGGATCTGGAAGGCATTATGCGTGTCTCGGTGGTCGCCACCGGCATCGATGCAGCCAGCCGCCCCAATGCGGTCGTCCCGCGTGCCAGGCCTGCCGCCGCGCCGGCTGGGTTTGCAGCGCAGCCCAGCATCTTTGCTGCCCCGGCCGCGGTGGCGCCACCGCCGGTGCCTGAAGCAACAACGTCCGCGCCAGCCGCCGATGAAATATTTGTCGCGCCCGCAGCAATGGCTCCGAAACCCGATGCGGCCGGCGGGCATGATGACGATATTCCCGAAGCGACGATTGATACCGACGACGAAATCGGCTCGGGCGCCGACGCCAGACCGATCGACGCCATGGGCGGTCCGGACAGCTTCCGCTTCGCCCCGAGCGACCCGACGCCGGCAGTCGCCACGGACGCTGTCGAACCGTCGCTCGCTGCGGCGGCATTGTCTCAGGATGAACGCGCTCCGACATTGTTTGAAAAGATGATGAACCTGTCGCGCGGCCCGAGGCCCAAGCCGGCATCGACGACATTGGCGCCAGAACCGCCGATCGCCGGGGCCCCCGATGTCGAGATCCCGCCCTTCTTCAAGCGGCAGGCGAACAACTGAGCGGGGGCAAACCCGGCCAATATGCGGCACTGGTGGCGGCGGTTTGGGGGATAGTCGCGATCCCCCAACCTTCTTTGCGACGATAATGGCACCGGCGGGCCTGCCCGCGCCTGGCGGAACAGGCGGCGATATGCGCCGCCGCGTTCGGTGAGACGCAAGTCTGCCGGAACGCGGCGCCGGTGTCGGCGCGCTTCGGAAGGCAGTATTGCCTTGCCGCGATGCTGCCGACATGAAAGACCCGGCGTGTCGCGGGAGGCTTTATGTACTGGTTGGTGAAATCGGAACCGTTCAAATATAGTTGGGACATGCTGGTCCGCGACGGATCGACGATATGGGACGGTGTGCGCAATAATCAGGCGGCGCAATATCTGCGTGCCATGAAGCGCGACGACGAGTTGTTCTTCTACCATTCCAACGAAGGGCTCGCCGTCGTCGGTGTCGCGCGTGTGGTCGATGAGCACTTCATCGATCCGAGCGACCCCAAGGGGCGGTTTCCGGCCGTGACAGTAGCGCCGCTGCGGCCGCTTGCTTCCCACGTTACGCTGGCAGCGATGAAGGCTGAACCGGCGCTGGCCGGGATGGCGATGTTCCGCCAGTTTCGCCTGTCGGTGGTGCCAATCAGCGATGCCGAATGGGCCACGATCCTGGCGATGTCAGCAGCTTGAACCGGCTCAGGCAGTGGGTGCCGGTCGCGCCACCCGCTGACCCCGGCCCTTCAACGCCAGTGCCGGTTTTTCAACGAGGTGCCATGACAGCGCCGCCAGCGGCAGCGCGCAGACCAGTGACGCTGCCATGTTGGAGGCGGCAGTCACGCCGATGCCGGTAGCGATCATCGCCTGTTGCACCGGGAAACCATAGATATAGATGCCGAAGCTGTAATCAGGCAGTGTGTGGCTGAAATGCTTCCACGCCCTTGGCACCAGAATCGCGAGCACCAGCGTGACATAAGCCGCCGTGAGTTGTGCTGCGATTTCACGCAACGGGCCGGCGTCGGTGAGTGCGGTCAGCGCGATGGCCAACCCGGCAAGCGGCCAGGACAGAAAGACGCGGTCGCGATAGAGGAACAGCAAGACGCCCGCGAAGAACGATATCAGCAAGGGCCGCAGCGCCGACAGTGCCGGCACCAGATCGGGCGGCACCAGCAGGTGGATGACGATCCCGCCACTGATGATCATCAGCAGGTGTCGCCGCTTGGGCAACAGGCCGAAAGCCGCGGCAATCGCAAGCGTCACATAGCATTGCACCTCGCGCGGGATCGTCCACAAGGCGCCATTGATGATAAACGGCAGCGGATTGTCCGCGAAAACCCCGTCGATGCCATAGTGACGCCCGATGAGCAGCCCGTTGGTCGCAAGATACTGCCAAAGGCTGACATTGCCCGGCAGCGCCGTCAGCGGCAGCGTGCCGAACACAGCCGCTGTTACGGCTGCCGAGATCATCAGCATGACCCAAAGGCCGGGCAGCATGCGCAACGCGCGGGCCTCGGCGAACTGCCGAATTCCCCGCATCTGCAGACTGTTGGTGACCAGGAACCCGCTGAGCGTGAAGAACAGCAGGACGGCAAAGCGGCTGACGGTGAACGGCAGTATCGCCCCGCTTGGATCGACCAGATCGTTCAGCACGAACGCATGAGAATAGATGACCGCAGAAGCAAAAACGAGGCGAAGGATGTTGAAGATATTGCCACTGTGGCGAACATCGGCATCGTCGATGAATCGACCCAGTTTTGTCCACCGTCTTTGTACAATGTTACTCACCTGACTGGTAATCCTGGTCTAATCGTTACAATCATGGGGACCATTGCCCGCTGCAACGATGATAGGCAACGCTGTTGAAGAGCAGTTTTCATCGTATCCATAACGTCTTAGTCGGCAGGCGCTTCACAGGCCATGCAGAATTAACGTTTACACTAATGTTAAAATCGCGCCGGATGAGCTAGCAGTGCCGTGCTAGGCTTTGATCCATCAGAAAGTGCGTTGGTCGCATCATGGTTTCCGGAGGGCATTTTTTACAGCGGCGCCGCCGGACCGCGCTTCCGGCGGCTTGGTGCATCATGCACTTTCTCGCTACACAGCCCAGCCTTGCGGCCGACACCACGCCGGCTTTCGTCGCTGTCTCGCCCGCGACTGAAGCGACGCCCCAGACCCTGCAGGCTTTGCTGGACAATGCCGCGCCGGGCGCTGTCATCCGTCTGGTGCCCGGCGATTACCCTGCAATCCGGATCGGCCGGCGCGACTGGTCGCCCGTTGTTACGGTCGAGGCCGGATCCGCGCGGCTGCGTGGCGTGGTCATGCGCGACATCGGCGGCTTGTCGTGGCGCGGCGGCATTTTCGATGGCGAGAACGCTGTCCGAAGCGGGATCCACATAACCCGCGCAAGCCGTCTGTCGATCGAAAAGGCCAGCTTCGCCCGCTATCTGCGCAACGGCATCGGCATGAGCGAGGTGTCGGACGCGCGGTTGATCGGTAACAATTTTAGCGAGATGGGCTCGGATGGCATCGATATTGCGCTGTCGCAGCGCATCTTTGTCGATGGCACCCGCTGCCATGATTTCAAGCCGACCCTCGAGGCGCATGCCGATTGTATCCAGCTCTGGTCGCGGCCGACCGCGCCGCCCACCGCTGACATCACCATTATCAATACCGTTGCCGCCGGCGATATGCAGGGCGTGACGGCATTCAACCATGTCCGCCATGGCGTCGATGATGGCGGCTTCGACCGGATCATCCTGGCCAACAATGACATCCGCATCACCTATGCTCAGGCGCTCAGCCTGTATGATTGCCGGGACTGCATCGCCCGCGACAATTTCGTCGACACCTGGCCGCAAGCCCATCATCGCGCTCGCGTCGTGGTGCAGGGTAACAGCAGCGTTGTGCAATGCGGCAATGTCATAAGGACATTCCCCAACCTGCCCGGCCAGCAGCCCTGCACAACGCCCCTGCAACCGCCCGCCGCGCCGACGGTCAGGCCGTGATGAAACACTGGCTCTGCTGCCCCGCGATGCGCTAGGGTCGCACCGCCGGTTGCGTTCGCCCGGTCGAATGTACCGCAAGTTGACGAGGGCGTCGCGTCATGTCCACCACCTTCACCCTCGACACCGCCACCAGTCGTGCTCACCCGGTGCCAGAACCGGTTCGCCGCTTGACAGTGCCCAGCATTGCCGCGCGCAAGGGCGGCGAACCCATTGTCATGCTGACCGCCTACACCGCGCGAATGGCGCAGTTGCTGGACAAGCATTGCGACATGCTGCTCGTCGGGGATTCGCTTGGCCAGGTGATCTATGGGCTCGATACGACCGTCAAGGTGACCCTCGACATGATGATCGCCCATGGGGCGGCGGTGGTTCGCGGTTCGTATCGCTCGGTCGTTGTCGTCGATCTGCCGTTCGGCAGTTATGAAGCCTCTCCTGAAAAGGCCTTTGAAAATGCCGCGCGGGTGATGAAGGAAACCGGGGCTGCCGCGGTCAAGCTGGAAGGCGGCACGGCGATGGCCGAGACGATCCGCTTTCTCGCCCGGCGCGGTATTCCGGTGGTTGCCCATGTCGGGCTGACGCCACAGGCGGTCAATGCGCTCGGCGGCTATGGCGCGCGCGGCCGCAGCGAGGCGGAAGCAGCGACTATCCTTGCCGACGCCGCAGCAGTGGCCGAGGCCGGGGCGTTCGCGCTGGTCGTTGAAGGTGTTGTGGAAAGCCTGGCGCGGCGCATC
>JBMOFG010000208.1:0-4425 GCA_049314415.1 Polymorphobacter sp. | reverse complement strand
GACAGCACGTCCATCGATTGCGCGCGGGTGATGCGCGGCATGAATTCCATCGACAATGCGGTGACGCCGGCCTTGGCATAATCATCGATGCGGCCACGGTCTCCGAATGGGTTCAAGATCGCAGCGAGCATGGCACCGGACTTGATCCCCGGCAGATCGGCAACCGCCGGACCCTGCACACCAAGCACGAGATCGGCCGCGGCAATGGTGGCGACACGGTCGGCAACCGTGGCGCCAGCTTCGGCATAGGCGGCGTCGGCAATCGCAGCGCCTGCCCCGGCGCCGGCTTCGATGGCGATTTCGGCACCCAGACCGATGAGTTTACGGACGGTTTCGGGCGTGGCTGCGACGCGGTTTTCAGCGTCGGCAGTTTCGCGCAACACAGCGATCTTCATTATGTGCCCCCAGTATTCAGGCTTTGGCGATAACGGCGGTCGGATTTCAGACGAGGAAAATTGCCATCACCACCAAGGCGATGACGATCAGGATCACGCCCCATTTGGTCATCGACATGAAACCTTCATAGGTTTCGCGATGGTCATTGGTGCCCTGATGGTCGTTATTCGCCATGATTTTTCCTGTTGTAAATCCCCGCGCTACCCGCGCACCCTGCACCCAATAGCAGATGAATCGGCGCTGTGAAGATGCCATGCTGCGGCGCACGGGCGCAGTTTTTCTTTCTCATGCCCTTACCAGCCCGGCTGCGCCGCCCGCCACACTGCCAGCGCCTGCACTGTTTCGGGAACATCATGGACCCTGACCAGTTGCACCCCTTGCGCCGCCGCGTGCAGCGCCAGCGCGAGGCTGCCGGGCAAGCGGGCATCGGGCGGTATGGCGGCGATGCCATCGGCGCCTTCGGGCTTGGCGATGCGCGGAATCAACTGTTTGCGGCTCGCACCGAGCAGCAGCGGTACGCCGAGCCCGTGAAACAGGCTCAGCCCGCGCAGCAGCGCCAGATTGTGCGACAGATCCTTGCCGAAGCCGATGCCCGGATCGGCGATGATGCGGTCGCGGGCGATACCCGCCGCCTCACACAGCGCAATTCGCGCCGCCAGCCAATCGAACACATCGAGCAGGGCATCATCATAGCGCGGCGCATCCTGCATTGCAGCGGGCGTGCCCTGCGCGTGCATCAACACGACCGGACAGCCGTGCGCCGCGACCAGCGCCAGCGCCTGCGGATCATGGCCGAGCGCCGACACATCGTTGACCAGCGCCGCGCCGGCGGCAAGCGCCTGTGCCATGATCGCTGCCTTGCGGGTATCGATGCTCCAGCACAGCCCGGTGAGCCCGGGCAGCACCGCTGCCAGCCGGGCGCTTTCGGTGGCGAGATCGACGTGCGGCGCCCGCGGCCGGGTCGATTCGGCACCGATGTCGACGATGTCGGCGCCGGCCGCGACCATCGCCCGGGCAGCGGCAAGAGCGGCAACGGGTTCGGCATTGCGGCCACCATCGGAAAAACTGTCGGGGGTCACGTTGAGAATACCCATCACCGCGGTCCGGCCGGCAACCAGACCGGCGATCGGCGCCCGCGCCGCCGTCAGCCGTTCGAGAACGCCAGCAGCGAGTGTTTCGGCCGCCACGACGCGCGGCGGTGCGTGGCGCGACAGAATCTCGACCCGCGTAAAACGCAGCGGGCCGCCGGCCAGCGGCAGCCCGTCGGTTCCGGCCAAGGGCCGAAAATACATGTCCTTACTTACCAGACCTTCAGCCGCTCGCCGGGCTCAAGATAATATTTTTCGCCCGGCTTCACATCGAAAGCGGCGTACCAGGCATCGAGGTTGCGCACGACAAAGGGCCGGAAATTGCCCGGCGAATGCGGATCGGTGGTCAGTTGCTGCAACAGGATCGCATCGCGATATTTCTGCCGCCAGACCTGTGAAAAGCCGAGAAAGAAGCGCTGTTCGCCCGTCCAGCCGTCGATGGCCTTGGCCTTTTTGCCGTTCAGCGACAGCTTCCAGGCATCGAAAGCGATGTTGATGCCGGCCAGATCGGCCATGTTTTCACCCAGCGTCAGCTCGCCGTTGATCTTCTTGCCGGGCAGCGGTTCATAGGCGCCATACTGGGCAACGACCTTGTCGGTCATCACCTTGAAGCGCGCGACATCCTGCGGCGTCCACCAGTCGGCCAGCTTGCCGGTCTTGTCATATTTGCGGCCCTGGTCGTCGAAATGATGGGTGATTTCATGGCCGATGACCGCGCCGATGCCACCGTAATTGACTGCCGGGTCGGCTTTGGCGTCAAAGAACGGCGCCTGCAGGATGGCCGCCGGGAAGACGATCTCGTTCCACACCGGATTGGCATAGGCGTTGACCGTCATCGGGGTCATGAACCATTCGCTGCGGTCGACGGGCTTGCCGAGCTTGGCGACCTGGCGGGCATATTGAAACTCGGTGGCGCGCTTGAGATTGCCGATGGCATCGCCTTTGCGGATTTCGAGCGCCGAATAATCGAGCCATTTGTCGGGATAGCCGATCTTGGGCTTGAAGGCGGCGAGCTTGGCGCGCGCCGCCGTGCGGGTAGCCGGGTCCATCCAGGCGAGGTTGGCGAGCCGGGCGTCCATGGCGGCGATGATGTTCTTGACGAGCTCGTCAGCCTTGGCCTTGGCTTCGGGTGGAAAATATTCGGCGACATAGAGTTTGCCGAGTGCTTCGCCGAGCACAGCAGTGGTGGCGTCGGTCCCGCGCTTCCAGCGCGGCGTTTGCGCGGGCTGGCCGCCCAGCGTCTTGCTGTACATGTCAAAATTGGCGTCGACAAAGGTCTTGGGCAACACCGGTGCCACATCGCGAAGCAACTGGGAGGTGAGATAGTCCTTCCAAACCGAAAGCGGCTCGCTGTCGATCAGCTTGCCGGCACCCTGCAGGGCGCTCGGCGTCGACATGTTGATGACCGGCTGGCCTTCGAGCCCGGCGGCGGTCAGCAACTGGCCCCAATCAACCCCCGGATAATTTTTGTCGAGTTCGGCGCGGGCCATCGGGTTATAGGTTTTTTCAGCCTGGCGGCGCTCGACGCGGGTCCAGTGCGTCGCGGCGATCTTGGTTTCGAGATCGAAGATGCTCTTGGCGCGGGCATCGGCATTGTCGAAACCCGACAGCGTCAACAGCGTTGCGACATAGGCCTGATATTTGGTGCGGGCTTCGGCAAACTTGGGGTTCGCCGTGTCGAGATAATAGTCACGGTCGGGCAAGCCAAGGCCGCCCTGCCCGGCGCTGACCTGAAAGGCATCGGGGTTCTTGCGGTCCGGGCCGACGCCAACGCCGATTGGCGTGCTGACGCCAATCCGGCTGAAGCGGCCGAACATCGCGGCAAGCTGGGTCTTGTCGGCAATCGCGGCGATCTTGTCGAGTTCGGACTTGATCGGCGTGATGCCAGCTGCCTCGATGGTGGCTTCATCCATGAAACTGGCGTAGAAGTCGCCGACCTTTTGGGCTTCGCTGCCCGGCGCACCACCGGTGGCCGCTGCCTTTTCGATGATCGTGCGGGTACGTTCCTGGCTGAGATCGCGCAGCTTGGTGAACATGCCAAAGCTGGTCTTGTCGGCGGGAATTTCGAGCGTCTTGAGATACGAACCGCTGGTGTAGCCGACGAAATCGTCACCCGCCCGGGTGGTACGGTCCATGCCCGCGACATCGAAACCGAAGCTGCCGATATCGGGCTTTGAGCCATCGGCAGCAGCGGCTGGCATGGCGATGGCAAACAGGGCGAGCGCGGAGGCGCGCAGGAGCAAAGAACGAGACACGACAAATCTCCAAAATCAGCGAATGGGCCGCATTATCTGCTTAATACGGGCTTTGAAAGCCTCAACTTGGCGCCAATCGCCGCGGCGTCACGCCGCGCCGACGCTGGCGCGGTACAGGCTGCGCTTGCTGTCGATCGGCACCAATTTGCCGGCTTCCTCGGTGTGCCAGAAGGTCCAGCCATTACAGCTCGGCAGACCCTGCACCGCAGCGCCAAGCTGGTGGATCGACCCGGTCCTGCCGCCCATGCTGAGCGAGCCATCGGCGCGGACTTCGGCGCTGTGGCGGCGGTGTGGATCGCTGAGCCATGTGCCGGGGCGCACCAGGCCTGATTCAACAAGGCTGCCGAACGGGATCCGGGTTTCGCCGCGCTTGCCCTGGGTGACCGCCATGTCGCCACCCGACAGGGGCAGCAACGAGGCGATGCGCTTTTCGGCGACCGCGACATATTTCTGCTCGCGCTCGATACCGATGAAGTCGCGACCAAGCAGCTTGGCGACTGCTCCGGTGGTCCCGGTGCCGAAGAATGGATCGACAACCAGATCGCCAGGCTCGGTACAGGCAAGCAGGATACGATAAAGCAAGGCTTCGGGCTTTTGCGTTGGGTGCGCCTTGACGCCATCGGTCTTCAGCCGCTCGCCGCCGGTGCAGATCGGGATCAGCCAGTCCGACCGCATCTGCAGTTCCT
>JBMOFG010000207.1:0-4433 GCA_049314415.1 Polymorphobacter sp. | reverse complement strand
TCGATCTGGTCGAAGCGCTGCCCGGGGATCGCTGGACGCTGGGCCAGCGCGGCGCGGCGCTGGCCAGCAATCAGGGCGCGCTGGCGATGATCGAGCATCACAAGCTGTTTTATGCCGATCTTGCTGACCCGGTGGCAATGCTGAAGCGCGGTCGCGGTGGCGGCGATCTGGCGGCGTTCTGGAGCTATGCCGAAGCCGCCGGACGTGGCGAGCCGGCGGCGACGGCAGCGGAGGATGAGGCCAGCCGGGCCTATTCGGCGCTGATGGCGGCATCGCAGCCGATGGTGGCCGAACAACTGCTCGACAGTTTCGATTTCAGCCGGCACCGCAGCCTTTTGGATATCGGCGGCGGCCATGGCGCTTTTGTCCGCGAGGTGGCGAAGCGGCATCCGGGGCTGCAACTGGCACTGTTCGACCTGCCACCAGTGGCCAGCCGTGCCCGCGAGATTCTTGCGGCGCAGGGCCTGCCGCACATCGTGGCGCATGGCGGCAGTTTTCGCGATGATCCGATCCCCGGCGGTGCCGACCTGATCACATTGGTCCGCATCCTGCATGACCATGATGATGCGGTGGTACAGGCGCTGCTCAAGGCGGTGCGCGCTGCGCTGCCGCCGGGAGGCACATTGCTGATCGCCGAGCCGATGGCGGGGACACGGGGGGCCGAGGCGATGGGTGACGCTTATTTCGGCCTGTACCTGTGGGCAATGGGTTCGGGGCGGCCGCGGACGGCTGCCGCCTATACTGAAATGTTGCAGGCGGCGGGCTTTTCCCGGGTTCATGAACGGCGCACCGGGCTGCCGATGGTGACGCGGCTGCTCATTGCCCGCATCTGATCGTATCTTCTGTTTTTTTGCACAGCAAAAGCGTCAAGCCAGCTTTACAACTGAAGTCGTTGGGATAGAATGTCTCACATTGGGAAAGGTGGTCATGGAGCCGCCTTCCTTGGGGAGCGTTAATGGAAACGTTGGCAGTGGTCGTTGAGGAACCGGGGCAAGTTTCGCTCCGTACGCTCGGCATGACCCCGCCTGAAGGTGACGATCTGGTTGTCGCAGTCGAATACAGCGGCATCTCGATGGGCACCGAAAAGCTGATGTACAACGGCTCGATGCCGATGTTCCCGGGCATGGGGTACCCGCTGGTGCCGGGATATGAGGCGGTCGGGCGGGTGGTGGATGCGGCGCCCGATGGCCGGCACCGCATCGGCGAAACGGTGTTCGTGCCGGGTTCATCGAAATTCATCGGCGCGCGTGGCCTGTTTGGCGGGTCGGCGAGCACGCTTATCACCGGCTCGGCGCGGGTGCTCGGCATTCCGGCAGGACTGGGCGAAGCCGCAGTGTTGATGTCGTTGGCAGCAACGGCGCAGCATGCTCTGGCCGGCGGCGCCTTGCCCGACCTCATCATCGGGCATGGCACCCTCGGGCGCTTGCTGGCACGCATGGCGATGGCCGCCGGTGGCCCGCCGCCGGTGGTTTGGGAAATCAACCCCGATCGCATGGCTGGCGCCGAGGGCTATACTGTCACTACGCCCGAACGGGATGAACGCCGGGATTATATGAGCGTCTATGACGCGAGCGGTGATTCCAATATTCTTGATCCGGCGATCATGCGCACGGCACGCGGTGGCGAAATCGTGCTTGCTGGTTTTTATGCGGATGCACTGAATTTCCAGTTTGCGCCGGCGTTCCGCCGCGAAACCCGGATTCGCATCGCGACCGAATTCCAGCCTGCCGATCTGGCGGCGGTAATAGCCATGGTCGACAAGGGGCAGTTGTCGCTTGATGGCCTGGTCACCAACCTGGTGCCGGCGGCAGACGCTGCAACCGCTTATGGCCAGGCTTTTTCTGACGCGACCTGCCTGAAGATGGTATTCGACTGGAGAGACGCAGCATGAGCATAAACGCCCTTCTCGAAGAGGCCGCAGCCCTTCGTGCCGAAGCGGACATGGAGCCCGATCCGGTTCACACCGGCGAAGTCACCAAGGAAACCCAGATCATTGCTATTTATGGCAAGGGCGGCAGTGGCAAGTCGTTCGCGCTCGCCAATCTGAGCTACATGATGGCACAACAGGGCAAGCGCGTGCTGCTGATCGGTTGCGATCCGAAATCCGATACGACTTCGCTTCTATTCGGCGGCAAGGCGACGCCGACGATCATCGAGACAAGCGCGAAGAAGAAGCTCGCCGGTGAGGAAATCAGCATCGAGGATGTCTGTTTCCAGCGTGATGGCGTTTTTGCGATGGAACTTGGCGGACCCGAAGTCGGCCGTGGCTGCGGTGGTCGCGGCATTATTCATGGTTTCGAAACGCTCGAAAAGCTCGGCTTCCATGATTGGGGCTTCGATTATGTCCTGCTCGACTTCCTCGGCGATGTTGTCTGTGGCGGCTTCGGCCTGCCGATCGCGCGTGACATGTGCCAAAAGGTCATCGTCGTCGCGTCGAACGACCTGCAATCGCTGTATGTCGCCAACAATGTCTGCAAGGCTGTCGAATATTTCCGCAAGATGGGCGGCAATGTCGGCGTCGCCGGCATCCTGATCAACAAGGATGATGGTTCGGGAGAAGCTCAGGCCTTTGCCGATGCTGTCGGCATTCCCGTGCTGGTCTCGATCCCGGCACATGAAGATATTCGCAAAAAGTCCGCAAACTATCAGATCATCGGTACAAACGAGAGCCAATGGGGCCCGCTGTTTGAAAGCCTTGCCGAGAATGTCGAAACCGCACCGCCGGTTCGCCCGACTCCGCTCGACCAGGATGGCTTGCTCGGCCTGTTCAAGCCCGAGGATACCGGCGGCAATTTCACGCTGAAGCCGGCGACCCAGGCCGACATGCGCGGCGGCGAATTCGTCACCCGCCCGACGCTGGAAGTTGTTTACGACAATGTCTGACAATCTCGATCTTGAGGTGCCGGTTGCGCCAGTTGCCGAAGGGGCCGGATGCCATGCCGGCGCCGACACAATGCGTGAGGCCGCCGCCAAGGCCGGCAAGTCGGAAGTCCTCGACCGTTATGCGTCGGACTACCCCAAGGGCCCACACGACCAGCCGCAATCGATGTGCCCGGCTTTCGGTAGCCTGCGGGTGGGTCTGCGCATGCGGCGCACGGCAACGATCCTGTCGGGCTCGGCATGCTGCGTCTATGGCCTGACGTTCACGTCGCACTTTTATGGCGCGCGTCGCACCGTCGGCTATGTGCCGTTCAGTTCGGAAACGCTGGTTACCGGCAAGCTGTTCGAGGATATCCGCGAAGCAGTCTACAAAATGGCTGATCCAGCGTTGTTTGACACGATTGTCGTCACCAACCTCTGTGTGCCCACAGCTTCGGGCGTGCCGTTGCAACTGATTCCCGATGTCATTAATGGCGTGCGCGTCATCGGCATTGATGTGCCGGGCTTTGGTGTCCCGACCCATGCCGAAGCCAAGGATGTGCTGGCAGGCGCGATGCTTGCCTATGCCCGCAAGGAAGCCATGGCCGGCCCGGTCGCGGCGCCCGCCGAACGTCCCGGCCTGCCGACGATCACCCTGCTCGGCGAAATGTTCCCGGCCGATCCTGTCGGCATTTCGATGATGCTCGAGCCGATGGGGCTGGCTGCCGGGCCAGTGGTGCCGACGCGTGAGTGGCGTGAGCTGTATTCGGCGCTCGATTGCGCTGCGGTTGCTGCCATCCACCCTTTCTATACCGCCAGTGTGCGTGAGTTTCACGCTGCCGGCCGCAAGGTGGTGGGGAGCGCGCCGGTTGGCCGCGACGGTACTGCTGCGTGGCTTGCCGCGATCGGCGATGCCTGCGGGATCAGCGCCGACAAAATTGCTGCGGCGCAGAACAAGTTCTTGCCGGCCATTACCGGAGCGCTTGCTGCCAAGCCGATCAAGGGCCGCATCACGGTGTCGGGCTATGAAGGCTCGGAACTTCTGGTGGCGCGGCTGCTCATCGAATCCGGCGCCGAAGTCCCGTATGTCGGTACCGCCTGCCCTAAGACGCAATGGTCTGACCCTGATCGTGAATGGCTGGAAGCCAGGGGAACGCACATCCAATATCGCGCCAGCCTGGAACAGGACATTGCCGCAGTCGACGAATATCGCCCCGACCTGTCAATCGGTACGACGCCGGTCGTGCAGCATGCCAAGAGCCACGCGATCCCGGCGCTGTATTTCACCAACCTGATCTCCGCGCGCCCTTTGATGGGCCCGGCAGGAGCGGGCAGCCTCGCGCAAGTCATCAACGGCGCGCTCGGTAACAAGGCCCGCTTCGACACGATGCGCGAATTCTTCGAAGGTGTCGGCGAAGGCTATTCGGCTGGCATCTGGGAGGATACGCCGAGCGATCGTCCCGATTTCAAGAAGAAATATGCAGCCAAGATGATCGCGTCGGCCAAGGCCGAGGAGGCAATCGGCTCATGACGCTGATTCTCGATCATGATCGGGCCGGCGGCTATTGGGGCGC
>JBMOFG010000206.1:0-4439 GCA_049314415.1 Polymorphobacter sp. | reverse complement strand
CCGCTGGCCGTTAATGCGGCTGTACCCTGGCGTACGGTGGCGACCGAGCCGGTGAAACTGCCCCATGGCGACGAAGTCGAGCGATTGTCGAAACCGGTGTCGCCCTGCCACAAACTGCCCTCCAGCGCGGGGCGATGATCTTCGCTGGCCGCGAAATCGCGCTCGCTGGCGAACAGCGGCGTACGGTGGGTATAGCTGCCGAAGATGGTGAAGCGGCCGCCCGATTTGGTTTCGATGCCGGCCTTGCCGCCGATCGTGGTTTCGCTCGTGCCATCGGCAAAGCCGTAGCGCGCATCGAGTCGCAGCCCTTCGAAACGATCGTCGAGGACGACATTGACAACGCCGGCCACGGCATCGGCGCCATAAATGGCGCCGGCACCATCACGCAGGATTTCGAGGCGGCGGATGCCGGCGACAGGAATCGAATTGGTATTCGCCGTCTGCACAGGCACGAAATTTTCGGTCTGGGTACCCGGCGTCAGGATCAGGCGCCGGCCGTTGAGCAGCACCAGCGTATTGCCGGTGCCGACGCTGCGCAGGTTGATCGAAGCGTTGTCGCCACGCGCATCGTTGAGGTTGCCGGTGGTGCGGGCTTCCTGGAACTGGACGTCGCCGGCTTGGGGAATGGAACGAAACAGGTCATCGCCCGACACGCTGCCAACCGCGGCAATGCGTTCCTCGTTCAGCACCGACACCGGCAGCGCCCCGGCAATATTGGCATTGTCGATACGGCTGCCGACAACGATGATGACCTCTTCCGCCGCCTTCGCGGCGGCCACCTTGGCGTCTGATGCGCCCGTCGCCTGCTGCGCCTGCGCGAGCGCCGGCGTCATCACCAGGCTCGATGCGCTGGCAAGACAGATCAATCGCATAGTCTTGGTCGTAATCATGTGTAGCTGCCCCGCCCCTGGGTTCGGACCAGCAGCTGGCCCCGGAATGTGTCTATTCCCGGTACCGCGGAGCCGCTCCATTTCAATTTTATGGCAAAAGCATAGCTCGACGTTATGGGAAAGCCCTTGATTGGCGATGAATGCTGCTCAACGTCACACTGTTGCACAAAAGTCGCTAAATCGCGCCGCGCAGCCTTGGGCAAGGTGGCAATTGGCCGCGCGTCGGACGCTGTGCGAGATCGGCCGGCAGCGACGCCAGCCGCATCGCGCCGGGCTCGCCGTCGAACGCCAGCCGCAACGGCGCCCGCAACCGTTTTTCCGCCGGTGCCGGCCGGCCGTCGAAAGCAGCGCTGACGGCCTGCGGACATGTCGTATCGATGGTGCCGGCAAAGCGCAGCGCGCGGCGACCGAGCGGCACGATGGTGGCGGTGATCGAAGCGATCTCGCCATGGGCGTCGGCCAGGCTGGCCCGGGTCAACTCGATAGTGCCCGTCGTCACCCAACGATCATAGTCGATCAACCTGTCAGGGCCGGTCACCGTCATGTCGGCAGCCAGCGTCAGCGCGTCGCCGCCATCGAAACGCACGCGCTGGCCGCTGATCACCATCTGGGCGCGCGGCGGCGGCGTGGCGGATTCGGGCGCTTTGGCATCGGGCTGACGCTCGCGCAGATGCAATTCCAGACTGTCGGCGGCGATCTTTACCGGCGAAAACCCCAGGCGGGCGTTGGCGGCTTCGATAACGCTCGACAGGCGAACCAGCCGACCGCCTTCGACATTCATGCTGGTCAGCGCCGACTTGCCCGAAAAACTGGCACCAAGCCCCGGACCGACGATCGCCGAAAAACGCGGATAATCGGCCCCGACAAGGGTAAGTTCTTCCTGCCAGGGGCCGCGGTTTATGCGCGCCCGTGCCGCGTTGGCGAACAAGCGCACGACATCGCCGCCCTGCAGTTCGGGGTGGCTGACCACCGCTTCCAGCCGATAGGGAAAGCCTGTCACCTCGAAAGGCGTCGCCGGCAGCCAGCCGCGCACCACCGCATCGAAATCACGCGCCCAGCCCTGCCAGAGCTGGTGATAAAGGCCAACGGCAGTGATCAGCGGCACCAGAGTCAGCCACAATGGGATACGACGGCTCATGCGACAGGATTCACAGGTACGCGCTCCGGGGCTTGCAGGGCGTTGATGGCAGCATGGACGCGGGCTTCGACAACCTCGCGCGGCAGGCCGGGCGGTATGGGGGTGCCGAAGCGAAACGTGACAATCCCCGGCCGCTTGACGAAAGCCTTGGGCCAGGCGCTGCCGCTGTCGAGCGCGACGGGTACCACCGGCAGCTTCAATATCTTGTACAGCCCGGCAAAGCCGGCAGCGAGTGGCGGCGTTGCCCCCACCGCGACACGCGTACCTTCGGGGAAGATCACCACCGGCCGGCCATTCTTTACCGCCGCCTGCGCCGCCTTCATCATGGTACGCAGCATCGCCGCCGAGCCATCGCGATCAACAAAAATCGAGCCATGCCGCGTCGCCGCCGCGCCCCAGACCGGAATGGATTTCAATTCGGCCTTCATCACCACCGCCGGGCGGGTGAAAAGCCAGAGGGTCAGGATCGTTTCATAGGCCGATTCATGCTTGATCGCGAAAAGATGCGGGCCAGGCGGGATTTCCCCTTCGACATTGATGCGCACGCCGGTGATCCAGCGGCTGCACCACAAGAACCAGCCGGCCCAGAGCTTGGGGCCGAGATAGAGCCCGGTGCGCGATACCAGGCCAGCGAGCAGGGCACCGGTTACCGTGATCCCCGAACCGAGATAGAAGACGACGGCGAACAGGCATGACCGAAGAAATGCGATGACCGTCATGTCTCGCCCAAGGTGAGCGCCACCCGGCGCAGCAGATATTTGCTGTATTCAGCCGCAATCGACGGCGCCTTGGGCTCGACGGGAACGGCATCGGGAACCACGGCGATGCCGCGCGGCAATACCCGGCTGAGTTCGAGCCGGGCGCGACGCATGTGGCCGGCCGACGTTACCAGTCGGATCGAGGTAAAATTGTGCTTGGCCACCCAGCGCATCGTCTCTTCGGCGTTAGACCGCGTGTCGACGGCTTCATAGCCGAGATCAGTGGTCGCGAGCCGGGCCTTCTTTACGCCCGCCGCCGCCGCCAGTTGCTTGCGCGTCGTGATGCGGTCGACCCCCGAAACCAGCATCCGCCGCGCGCTGCCGGCTTCGATCACCGCCAAGCCGCGCTTCAAACGCCCCTTACCGCCGGTCAGCACGACGACCGCGTCGGTGCGCAGACCGATCGGCGCCGGATCGGGCAAGGTCAGGCTGAACCACAGGAAGCCACCGCTCCAGCCGAGCAGCAGCAATGCAGCGATGCGGCCAATGATGCCGCCAAGGCCGATTTCGCGATGCTTTGGCGCACGGCTGCCGCTGCGGTCGCGTACGACCTGCGGCCGCCGGGCTTTGCTGGCGCTGCGCTGGCCCTGCCGCGGTTTCACATTTCGCCGCGCTGGCGGCGCAGGGCGAACCATTTCGCGACATTGGCATTATGTTCGGCCAGCGTGTCAGCAAAGACATGGCCGCCGCTGCCATCCGCGACGAAATACAGCGCCTTGGTCGGGGCGGGATCAAGCACCGCCGCGATACTGGCGCGCCCCGGGTTGGCGATCGGCCCGGCGGGTAGACCGGGCTTCAGATAGGTGTTGTAGCCGCTGTCATGCGCCAGTTCCGATTTGCGGATACGTCGGCCGAGCCGGCGACCCTGCGTGATCGGATAAATGACCGTCGGATCGGCATCGAGCTTCATGCCGATGCGCAAACGGTTCGAATAGACGCCGGCGACCATGCGGCGTTCGGCGGCCTTGCCGGTTTCCTTCTCGACGATCGAGGCAAGAATGATCGCTTCTTGCGGGGTCTTGACGACGGTTGCCCTGCTGCGCGTCGCCCAAAGTTCGGCCAGCGTCGTCGCCATCGCCCGCTCCATGCGCATCACCAGCTGCTGGCGCGGTTCGCCGGCAGTGAAATCATAGGTTTCGGGCAGCACGCTGCCTTCGGCGGGCACTGCCAGCGGGCCGGTGAGATGTTCTTCGCGAGAAATAAGGTCGAAAACCTGAACCGATGCCAGACCTTCGGGGATGGTGATTCGTTCGGCCGCCACCCGGCCCGTCTGCATAACACGCAGATAAGTCCGCCAGGCATCGCCGCGGCGCAGCCGGTAATCGCCGGCCTGCACCGAAGCATCACCGCCGAACAGCCGCGCCAGCATGCGAAACTGCCGCGGCGAATCGATCAGCTTCTGCTTGTACATCGAGTCGGCGACTGCGGTCAGCGTGGCGCCCTTGGGTACGCTGAGCATCACGCCGCCGACAGGCTTGCTGCCCCAACCGAACCAGGGCGCAACCAGCAACGGCCCGCCGATAACCAGCAGCAGCGCGACGAACGCTACGACGGGGCTGCGCCTCATGCCGGGCGGCTCAGCGCGGGGAGTATCACACCGCCCGCATCACCAGCGTCGCGTTCGTGCCACCGAACCCGAAGCTGTTGTTGAGC
>JBMOFG010000205.1:0-4441 GCA_049314415.1 Polymorphobacter sp. | reverse complement strand
CGGCGAAATGCGCGCCATAGACGAGCAGTTTCTTGGGCACGCAGCCGCGGATCACACAGGTGCCGCCGACGCGATATTCTTCGGCCACCGCGACCCGCGCACCATGGCCGGCGGCGATGCGGCTGGCGCGCACCCCGCCCGATCCGGCGCCAATGACGAACAGGTCGAAATCAAAGTCGGAGGGTTCGGTCATCAACGGGAGGCCTTCATCGGAACGGACGTTCATCTAGGCGCTAGCCCGCCACCCCGCCAATGCAAAAACCCGCTCGCGCTGATCGAAATTGCCCGTCACCCCGTCCGGATGGCGATGGCGGCAAGCTCCTTGGCCAGCTTGGCGGCGACCGCCGCGGTCATGCCGTTGATGTCGCAGTCGGGATTATATTCGACGATATCGCCGCCGACGATCGGGCCCTCAATGCGCGCCAGCACATCGAGCATCTGCCGGGTCGACAGCCCGCCGGGTTCATGGTGCGAGACCCCGGGGGCAAAAGCCGGATCAAGGCCGTCAAGATCGACCGAGACATAGAGCGGCGCGGCGGGAATCGGCACATTTGCCGCCTGAAAATCGCGCATCGCCACGATCTCCACGCCAAAGCGCGCCGCCTGCGCGCGCTGATGGGCATTCAAGGTGCGGATTCCGACTTGCACCAGCCGCGTCGCCAGCCCGGCCTCCATGATCCGCGCGAAGGGCGAGGCGTGCGAGCGCTTGTTGCCGCCGAGTTCGTCGTAAAGGTCGGGATGGGCATCGAAGTGTAATATCGTCACGGGGCCATGCACCGCCGCCACCCCGGCGACGGCGGGAAAGCTGACGCTGTGATCGCCACCGAGCAACAGCGGCACCGCACCCGCCGCACAGGCGGCCCGCGTCGCGGCACTGATGCGAGCGTCATCGGCGGGGCCTTCGGTCAACGCCAGGTCACCGGTATCAACCAACATGATCTCGCGGCCGATTTCGGCACCGCCTTCCGCCGCGGCATTGCCCATGTCGGAAAACAACGCGGCGCGGATCAGTCCCGGGGCGCGCGCCGGGCCGCGCCGGAAGCTGCTGTTGCAATCGGTCGGGGCGCCGATGAGATGGATTTGGGTCATGCTGCGCTTCTGCCAGTATGTCGGGGCCGCCGACTGTGGCAGATTAATCGCCATGCGCCAGTTCCTGATGATCCTGCTTGCCTGTCTTGCCCTGCCCGCGGCGGCGCGTCCGCCCAGCTTGGTACCCGGCGACGCCCCGGCACTGGCCGCCCCCGGGCCGTTGCCGGTCGGCGTGCGCGAAACGATTTTCGCCGCCGGACCCGGCCGCAACCTCGGCCTGACGCTGTTCTACCCCGCAGCGACTCGCGGTTCACCGACAACGTACCCGCATATCACGGCCAATCCTCCCACCGGTTTTCCCGAAAAACTCATCTTTGAAGGCATTGCGACTCGCGATGCTGCCCCCGCCAGGGGTAACAAACTGCCCCTCATCCTGCTCAGCCACGGCCTTGGCCGCTGGTCGACGGCGATGAGCGGCATGGCGGAGAACCTCGCGTCCAAGGGTTATGTCGTCGCCAGCATCGATCATGACGACCGCGGCGCTCTGGATCCGGCCAAGAGATTGCAGGTTTTTGCCACCGCTTATGCCCGGCGCAGCGCCGATCAACGCGCCGCCATCGCCTTTCTGAACGGCTTTGCGGCATCGAAAGACCCGCTGGCGCCGCGTATCGACTCGCAAAACATCGCCGTCATGGGCTATTCCATGGGCGGCTATGGCGCCCTCGCCACCGGCGGGGCCGGCTATGACCCCAAGGCGCCATTGACCGCACAGCTGCCCGAGGGTGCGCTCGATGGTGTTTTTGAAGGCGCAGCCCCGGCGCCGGGCATGCGCGCGCTGGTGCTCATCGCCCCCTGGGGTGGCCTCGCGCCGGTGCGCAGCTTCACGCCAAGGGCGCTCGCCAGCATCACGGCGCCCAGCCTGTGGATCATGGGCGACAAGGATGATGTGGCGGGCACCGCCGGCATCCAGTGGCTGCACGACCATGCAAGCACCAGCGACCGCTACCTGCTGGTCTTCGCCAACGCCCGCCACAACCTTGGCGGCAACCCGCCACCGGCCAGCGCGCCCGACACCGGACGCCTGCGCGATGCCCTCGATGAGCCGGTGTGGCGCAAGGACATGGCCGATGCGATCATCTTCCACAGCCTAACCGCCTTTTTCGACCGGCATTTGAAGGGCGATGCGGCTAAGGCGGAATGGCTCGCCGCCGCGCCCGATGGCGCGCTCAAGGGCTTCCAGAACCGCTGGCAATTGGGCATCAGCCTGACGCATACAGCGGCGCAATGACACCAGGGCACGATGGGGAGACGAGCATGACCGAGGCCGCAAGGGATGCGCTTTACCCGGTACCCGCCGCATGGGCGGCGCGCGCTCATGTCGATGCCGACCGTTACAAAGCGATGTATGCCGAGGCGCTGGCCGATCCGGACACTTTCTGGCGCCGCGAAGCGCAGATCATCGACTGGATGACCCCCTTCACCACCGTCTCTACCAGCTCGTTCAACGAAGCCGACTTCGGCATCAGCTGGTTCGCCGATGGCACGCTCAACGTCTCGGCCAACTGCCTCGACCGTCACTTGGCGGAACGCGGCGACACCCCGGCGATCGTCTGGGAGGGTGATGACCCCGCCGACACGCGCACCATCACCTATCGCGAACTCCATGCCGAGGTCTGCCGCTTCGCCAATGTGCTGAAGGCGCAAGGCGTGCAGAAGGGCGATCGCGTCACACTGTACCTGCCGATGATCCCCGAAGCAGCAATGGCGATGCTCGCTTGTACCCGCATCGGCGCCATCCATTCGATCGTCTTTGGCGGTTTTTCGCCCGACAGCCTCGCCAATCGCATCCAGGATTGCGATTCAAGGCTGGTCATTACCGCCGACGAGGGCCTGCGCGGCGGCAAGCCGATCCCGCTCAAGGCCAATGTCGATGCGGCACTGGCGACCTGCCCGTCAGTCGAAACCGTCATCGTCGTGCGCCGCACCGGCGGCCTTGTCGCCATGCAGGACGGCCGCGACCTGTGGTACGAAGCCGCCCGCGACGCTGCTTCACCCGATTGCCCACCCGCAGCGATGGGTGCGGAAGACCCGCTGTTCATCCTCTATACCTCGGGTTCGACCGGCAAACCCAAGGGTGTGCTGCACACCACCGGCGGCTATCTCGTCTGGGTGGCGCTGACCTTTCGCCATGTCTTTGACTATCGGCCCGGCGAAATCTTCTGGTGTACCGCCGATGTCGGCTGGGTGACCGGGCACAGCTATGTCGTCTATGGCCCGCTCGCCAACGGCGCGACGACGCTGATGTTCGAAGGCGTGCCCAACTACCCCGATGTCAGCCGCTTCTGGCAGGTCTGCGACCGCTGGGGGGTCAATATCTTCTACACCGCGCCTACCGCCTTGCGGGCGCTGATGCGCGACGGCGATGCACCGGTGAAAGCGACCTCGCGCGCCTCGATCCGCCTGCTCGGCAGCGTCGGCGAGCCGATCAACCCCGAAGCCTGGGAATGGTATTACCGCGTGGTCGGGGACAGCCGCTGCCCGATCGTCGACACCTGGTGGCAGACCGAAACCGGCGGCGCGCTGATCAGCCCTTTGCCCGGCGCCACGGCGCTCAAGCCCGGCTCGGCGACGCTGCCGCTTTTCGGCGTCGTGCCGTTGCTTGTCGATGCCGAGGGCACCGAACTCCATGGCGCGACCGAGGGCAATCTGTGCCTGGCGCAAAGCTGGCCGGGGCAGATGCGCACGGTGTGGGGCGACCATGCGCGCTTTTTCCAGACCTATTTCACCACCTATCCCGGCCGCTATTTCACCGGCGACGGCGCCCGGCGCGATGCCGATGGCTATTGGTGGATCACCGGGCGAGTCGATGATGTCATCAACGTCTCGGGCCACCGCATGGGTACCGCCGAAGTCGAAAGCGCGCTGGTTGCCCATGCCAAGGTCGCCGAGGCCGCGGTGGTCGGCTTTCCGCACGACATCAAGGGGCAGGGCATCTATGCCTATGTGACGCTCAACAGCGGCGTGCCCGAGGATGAGGCGCTGCGACGCGAGCTGGTGCAATGGGTGCGGCGCGAAATCGGGCCGATCGCCACGCCTGATGTCATCCAGTTCGCTCCCGGCCTGCCCAAGACACGCAGCGGCAAGATCATGCGGCGCATCCTCCGCAAGATCGCCGAGGGCGAAACCGGTAATCTGGGCGATATCTCGACCCTTGCCGACCCGTCGGTGGTCGCCGCGCTGGTCGCCAACCGGCCCTGACGGCCGCGCGCGGCAGCGGCGGTCAGACCGCCACGACGAACCCCAGCATCTGTTGGCCGACACTCTTGGCGGCGGGGTCGAGCCGGGTGCTGGCGTTAATGCCGCCGGGCAAGGCTCCGGCGAGGACAAGGTTGAGCGCCGCCACCCCCGGCAC
>JBMOFG010000204.1:0-4455 GCA_049314415.1 Polymorphobacter sp. | reverse complement strand
CAGCGTGCCCTCCACGCGCGTCGCCGATGCCCGCATCCGCTATTCGGGCAGCGGGCAGGTCGCGGATCCGAGCCGGCAGGGCTGGCTGGCGCGCTTCTTCGGCAAGGTCATACCGCTGTGAGGCGCGCTGCTACCGCGCTCGTCGGAGTCCTCGCGATGCTGCTCAGCACCCCCTGCCGCGCCGAACGCATCAAGGATATCGCCCGTTTTGCCGGGGTGCGCGCCAATGCGCTGAACGGCTATGGCATTGTCGTCGGTCTGTCGGGCAGCGGCGACGACAATTTCGAATATACCGTGCAATCGCTGAAATCCGCCGCCGCCCGGCTCGGCGTGGTGCTGCCGGCCAACATCAACCCGGGGTTGAAAAACGCCGCTGCGGTGATGTTGACCGCCGAATTGCCGCCCTTTGCCAAGCCCGGCCAGCGGCTTGACGTGACGGTATCGGCGCTCGGCAAGGCCAAGTCCTTGCGCGGCGGCACGTTGTTGCTGGCGCCGATGCAGGGTGCCGATGGCGAGCTTTATGCGCTGGCGCAGGGCAATCTGGCGGTCGGCGGCTTTGGCGCCGAAGGCAAGGATGGCTCCAAGATTGTCGTCGGCACGCCGTCATCCGGGCGGATTCCCGGCGGCGCCAGTGTCGAACGCAGTATTCCCTCGCCTTTTGCCGGCAGCGCCGATCTGCACCTCGATCTCAATGAACAGGATTTCAGCGCGGCACGCAGCGTGACGGAAGCGATCAACGCCGCGATCGGCGGTACCCTCGCGACGACACTCGACGCCGCCACCATCGCCATTCGCGCGCCGGCCGATGGCGCGGCGCGCATGGCACTGGCGGCCCGGATCGAAAGCTTGGATGTCAGCCTGGCGCCGCCGCCGGCGCGGGTGATCATCAACGCGCGCACCGGCACGGTCGTGATAGGCGGTCAGGTCCGCATCCTGCCGGCCGCAATCGCGCACGGCAATCTGACAGTGCGCATCACCGAAAACCAGAGGGCCAGCCAGCCCAATCCCCTTGCCGGCGGCGCCACGACCGTGACCCAGCAATCGAACATCGCGGTCGATGAAGGTCCGGCGCGAATGCAGATGTTCACACCGGGCGCCCGGCTCAATGATATTGTCGATGCGGTAAACGCGCTCGGCGCGGCCCCCGGCGATCTGGTCGCCATCCTCGAAGCCCTGAAGGCGGCCGGCGCCCTGCGCGCCGAGCTGACGGTGATCTGATGCTCCTCCCCACCGCCCCGCGCCTGCGGACAGAGTGGCCGGGCCAGGCCAAAGCCACCCCGTCCCGCTTCGATATCAACGACTTGGCGCAGCGCTTCGAAACGCTGATTGCCGAAAGCCTGCTCAAATTCGCCCGCGCCGCCGAACTGGGTGATGACAGCCTGGGCGAAGATAGCGGCGGCGGTGGCGACCATGTCCGCGCCATGATCGACCATGCCCGCGCCGAAGCGATTGCGCGGGCAGCACCTGTGGGTATCGCGCGGGTACTCGCGGCCGAGAATGCGCGGGTACGCGGGATGGAGGACGCGCCACCACGCGCGGCCAGAGCCACACCGCAACGGCCGGGCGAGGCAGCGAAATGACCGATCTGCTGGGGATCGGCGCTTCGGGAGTGCGCGCATATCACGCCGCGCTGTCGGTCACGGCCGACAATGTCGCCAATGCCGATACCGAAAACTATTCGCGGCGGTCGCTGAAGCTGATCAGTGCGCCCCTGGGCACCGGCTCGATTTTTGCGCGTCAAGCCGGCGGCGGCGGCGGTGTCATCGCCGGGATCGTCAGCCGCGCCGATGACCAGTTGAAAACTAATGCGGCGCGCGTTGCCGCCGGCGACCACGAACGTCTGACGGCGCGCAGTGACTGGCTGACCCGCCTGCAAACCAGCGTCACCGGCAGCGCGCTCGACACAAGGTTGGGCGGCTTTTTCGATGCCGGGGTCGATCTGGCGGCGGCACCGACCTCGGCGGCGGCGCGCATCATTTTCCTCGACCGTGCCGATCAGGCAGCAAACGGTTTTTCCAGCCTGGGTGCCGATCTGGCCCGGATCAGGGGTGAAATCAACACGGCAGTCACGGCCACCACCAATGAAATCAACGCCATCACCGCCGGACTGGCCCGAGTCAACGACGAAATGCGCCGAACACAGGCCGGGGGTGCCGCCGTCAATGGCCTGCTCGACAGCCGCGATGCGCTGCTCGCGGCGCTGGGCGAACGCCTGCTTGTCAATGTCAGCACTGCGGCAAACGGCACGGTGACGGTCAGGGTGGGCAGCGGCAGCGACGGGCCCGTTCTGGTACCGGATAGAGGCAACGCCGTGCGCGTCGGCGTCGATAACAGTGGCGACATAACCCAGCTTGTGCTGGATCCGACACACGGCGCGGTCAGCACACGCCTGCCTGCCAGCGGCAGCTTGGCGGGATTGACCGAGGCAAGGCGCGAAATCGCCGCGACGCAGCTCGCTATCGATGCGCTGGCCACGCGCTTTGGCAATGCCGTCAACGATTGGGCACAACAGGGTAGTGATGCGCTGGGCGATGCCGGCACACCGTTGTTTTCCACCACCATGATCGTGGTTCGCACAGGGGTCGCCAATGCCGGCAGCGCCGGGATCGAAACCGTGCTGGCCGATGGCGCGACCCCGGCAGCCGATGGCTATCGCCTCGTTCGCGAAGACAGCGGCTGGACCCTGGCGCGCATCGATGGCACCGCCAGTGTCAGCGGACCGGGCCCCCTGCAACTTGACGGGCTGACAGTCCAACTCGGCGCCAATGCGAAGACCGGTGACAACTGGCGGCTCGATCCGGTCGGCGGTGCGCTAGGGCTGTCGGTGCGTCCGATCGGGCCGCAGCGACTTGCTGTCGCCGACCGCTATGTCAGCGATGCGGCGGCCGGCAATAAGGGCGATGCGCGGCTGGTCGCCGGCCCCGATGCAGGCGCGACCGGTTTTGTCGGCGTGCCGCCGCTGCTTATCACCGTCACCACCTTTGTCGCGGGCAGGGGTAGTGCCGAGATCAGCGATATCGCCACCGGCACCGTTGTCGCCACGGCCGCGCTCGATGGCAGCCCTATTACGGGCACCGGCTTTGGCTTCAGCCTTGTCTGCACGCCGCAGGCGGGGGACAGTTTTCGTCTGCTCACCACCGGCGCGGGCAGCAACGACAACGGCAATGCGCGGGCGCTGGCACAAGTGCGTGATGCCAGCGCGGCTGGCGGCACGCTGGAAGCCAGCCTCGATGCCAGTCTCGCCGGCATCGCCTCGCGCCTTGCCGAAACCGATCGGCTTGCCGAAACGGCACAGGCGGTGCGCGATGACAGCGCCCGCGCCCGCGATACCGTGTCGGGGGTCGACATCAACCAGGAAGCCGCTGAACTGACTCGCCTGCAGGCTGCCTATCGCGCCAACGCGCAGGTCATCGCCGCAGCGCGCGACCTGCTCGACACCTTGTTCGCGATCGCCCGATGACCGCAATCAATACCCGCGCCGCCCATGCCGCCACGGTCGCTCGGCTGACCAGTCTCAACCGCGCCGCTGACCAGGCGCAGGAACAGATCGCGACCGGCAAGCGGCTGACAGTGCCCGCCGACGATCCGGTTGCCTTCACCCGCGCCGCTGTTGTGCGCCGCAGCGACACCGCCGCCGCCGCCGCCGGCCGCGGCATCGCTGCCGCCAACCGGCGCCTGACCGCCACCGACGCCGCGCTCGCAGGCATGACAGACATTATCCAGCGCGCGCGCGAATTGGCCTTGCAGGGCAGTAATGCCACAATGTCGGCGGCTGATCGCGGCCTGTTGGCCACCGAAGTCGGCGAACTGCTGGCGGCAGCGACAAGCCTTGCCGAAACGCGCGGCAGCGATGGCGAACGCCTGTTCGCCGGCGCAGGCGCCGGCCCCGCCTATGCGCCCGATGCGCAGGGCGTGCTGCAATGGCAAGGCGCCGGCCGGGCACCCGCTGTCATGATCGAAGGCAGCAGCATCGCCGGCGGCATCGAAGGACCCGACGCCTTTGGCGTCACCACGACAATCATCACCGGAACGCCACCGAACACCGCCGTCACCAGCCGCGATCTGTTCGCCATCTTGTCGGGGCTTGCCGGCACGCTTACCGAGACTGATGGCACCCAGCGCACGATCGCGATGACCACGGCGCTCGAAGATATCGATGCCCAACTGACCCGACTGTCGACGGCGCGGGCCACGGCCGGCGCCCGACTGGCGCGGCTTGACAGTGAAACCGACCGCATCGCGCGTGCCAGCCTTGCTGCACAGACCGATCTGAGCCGGCTCGAAAGCCTTGACCTGACTGAAGGCATCGCCCGGCTGCAACGCCTGCTGACCGTGGTAAAAGCCGCACAGGCAAGTTTCGTGCAGACCAGCAACCTGTCGCTCTGGGACCAGTTGCGCTGATCCGGTACCCTGCCCTGATGGACTGGCCGTCGAATAAAATAAAAAGTGCGGCCT
>JBMOFG010000203.1:0-4523 GCA_049314415.1 Polymorphobacter sp. | reverse complement strand
GATTTCCGCCAGCGTGACATGGCCGGTCGCTGCAACAAAGGCTGCAAACTGGGCATTTGTCACCGCCCGCGCGTCGATGTGAAAGTCATCAATCTCGACCAGATGCGCCGGGGCTTCCTCAGCATAGCCCGTGTCGCTGCCCATGCGGAAGCGCCCGCCGGGAATGGCCACCATGCCGGTTAAATCAGTCATAATTGGTCGGCGCTCCGACGCTGCCATTGGTTGCAAAAATTTTCCGTCGGTTCTGCCGACATCGGTGCTGCGACGTGGAAGCCCTGCACAGCATCGCACCCCGCCAATCGCGCCGCATCGAGCTGGACATCATCCTCAACCCCTTCGGCGATGACCGTCATGCCAAGCTGCTTCGACAAGCGGACCATGGTTTCCACGACGACGCGTTCACGCGGGGAACCGGTCAAGCCGAGGGTGAAACTGCGATCGAGCTTGATGACGTCGATGGGCAAGCGGGCCATCCACGCCAGCGAGGAATAGCCGGTGCCAAAATCGTCGAGTGCGATCTTGATGCCATCGGCGCGCAACCCGGCGAGCAATTCGACAGCACCATAGATGTCGGTTATAAACGCGCCTTCGGTGACCTCGAGCGTCAACCGGTTGCGGGGCAGGCCGGCCGCAACCCTCGCTGCCTCCAGCGCATTGGCAAAACCGGGGTCCGCAAGATCGGCGGCCGTGACATTGACCGACAGGCGCAGCCGGGACGCCGGGCCCATCCAGCCGGCAGCCTCGCCCATCGCTCGGGCGCGGATATAGCGACCCAGCTTGATCGCAAGTTCGGCTGTCGCCGCCGTACCCAGCAAGGTTTCGGCCGGCAGCAACCCCAGCGTCGGATGTTCCCAACGCACCAGCGCTTCCACCCCGATGATCTGGCCGCTCCCCAAGGCCATCTGAGGCTGGAACAGGATGGTGATGTCATTGCCTTCAATTGCCCGGTGCAGATCGGATTCCAGATCGGCAAGCCGGGTCAACGGGTCGCCGGCCGGATCGCGCTGGAAAATCTCGATTGAGCCGGCTTCCCCGCCCCGCGCCAGCGCCAGCGCCGAACTGGCCTGCCGTATCAGGACCGCAGCATCGGTCACACCCCCGGCATCGCCGGTTGCAATTCCGATGCGCGCCGACAGGTGGATGATGTGGTTGTCGATCAGGAACGGGGATTGAAAGGCATTTGCCAGCGTTTCTGCGAGCAGTTGTACTGCGGCCAGCGACACCGGCCCGGCAACCCCCACGGCGAATTCAGCCCCTGCCAGTCGCGCCAGCATATGTTTCTCTGCCCCGTCGCCACCCGAAGAACGCACATCGACCAACGGGTCCAAGCGCTGCGCCACCGCCGCCAGCACGCGATCCGCAACGGCGCGGCCATAGGCGGCGTTGATCTGGGCAAAACGGACGATCCCAACGACCAGGAGAAACACCGGCGGCGGCGTGCCGGCTCCCTGCGCGATCGCACTGACCCATGCCTGCAATTGGTCACCGGTAGCGAGGCCGGTCATCCGGTCCGGAGGCGACTGAGCAGCGGACGGGGATCCGCCCTCGGCCTGCAACGCCGCCGCAGCGTCGGACAAGCGCTCGGCATGGCGCATCGCCAGCCGCAACGCATCGCCATAAGTGGCGCTGCCGAACGGGCTGACCAAAACCGATGTCGCGCCAGCATCATGGGCGGCAACGGCCGCAAAGCCATCGGCGCGCGACAGCAAGACCAACATGGCACCATGGCGCTTCTTGACGGCAGCATCAACAGATCGCGCCGCAGCCAGACCTTGCGTCAGCGCGCCGCGCGCGTCGATAACGATCACCCGCGCCGGTTCCGTCTCGAAACGTTCGGCCGCGCGTTCGGGGCGGCGTTCGATGCTCAGCACCGCACCAAGATCGGTCGATGCTGCTGCTACTTCGTCGGCATAGCGCGGCGACACGATAAACACCGGTTCCGCCACGGCCATGAGCATCGATAATCCTTGACCAGCCAGCAAAATTTCCACTTGAGAATTTTTTCTAAAGCCAATCTGCGGCGCTGTGAAGCGAGCAGGCACAACCGATCCGGCATCCTGTCGCGCTGAAACTATAGGACGCCTTCGCAATTGGCTGGACTTAGTGCGTTACCATCGCCACTTTGCCGACAGTCATGGACAACATCCTGCCTTTTTCGGCCGACAAGGCGGCAACAACGTCGGCACCGCTGGTCGATCCGTTTGGCCGGGCGATCACCTATCTGCGCGTGTCGGTGACCGATCGATGCGACTTCCGCTGTGTCTATTGCATGTCCGAGGCGATGACCTTTCTGCCAAAGGCCGAGGTGCTCAGCCTGGAAGAAATCGACCGGCTGGCGTCGGCCTTCGTTCGGCGTGGAACGCGAAAGCTGCGGTTGACCGGCGGCGAACCGCTTGTGCGGCGCGGTATAATCGATCTGGTCAGGCGGCTTGGCCGGCATCTCGACAGCGGCGCGCTCGACGAACTGACGCTGACCAGCAATGGTTCGCAGCTGGCGCGCTTTTCCGGCGATCTTTTCGCTGCCGGGGTGCGCCGCATCAATGTCAGCCTCGACACGCTCGATCCCGTCAAATTTGCCGAGATCACCCGCTGGGGCAGGCTGCCGCAGGTGCTTGACGGTATCGCTGCCGCCAAGGCCGCCGGCCTGCAGATCAAGCTCAACATGGTGGCGCTTGCCGGCGTCAATGACGGCGAGGTCGAAACGATGCTGGCCTTCGCCGCCGCCCATGGCCATGATTTGGTGCTGATCGAAACCATGCCACTGGGCGAAATCGGCGTCGACCGCGTCGATCATTACCTGCCGCTCAGTCGGGTGCGCGCCGATCTGGCCCGCCGCTTCACCTTGCACGATCTGCCCGACAATACCGGCGGTCCGGCCCGCTATGTCCGCATCGGCGAAACCGGGCAGCGACTGGGCTTCATCACGCCCTTGACGCATAATTTTTGCGAAAGCTGCAATCGCGTGCGGCTTACCGCGACGGGACAGCTTTATATGTGCCTTGGTCAAGACGATGTCGCCGATTTGCGCAGCGTGGTTCGCGCCAGCACCGATGACGCACTGCTCGATGCCGCGATGGCAGAAGCCATCACCCGCAAGCCGCGTGGCCATGATTTTGTCATCGATCGCCGCGCCGCTGCGCCGGCAGTCGCCCGGCACATGAGTGTTACCGGTGGTTGAAACATTGCTGCCGCCGCGGCTTGCCCTGTTGGTTTCAGACACTGAAGCCGCCGAAGCCGCCGGGACGGCCCTGCGCGAGCGCTATGACTTTGTATCCGTCGCCGAGGCCGATATCGTCGTTGCCCTGGGCGGCGACGGCTATCTGCTTCACATACTTCACGAAGCGCTGCTGGCGAGCAAGCCCAAGCCGGTATTCGGGATGAATCTTGGTACTGTCGGCTTCATGATGAACGAGTTTGCGGAAGATGGGCTGGTGGACCGTATTGGTGCAGCGCGCCGTTTCACCCTGCACCCGCTGATGATGACCGCGACCACCATCAGTGGGGAAACCATCACGTCGCCGGCGATGAACGAAGTCTCCTTGCTGCGCGAAACCCGGCAGACCGCCAAGATCGAAATTACGATCGATGGCCGTGTGCGTATGACTGAACTGATCTGCGATGGCGTACTAGTGGCGACGCCTGCGGGCAGCACCGCCTATAATCTATCCGCTAATGGCCCCATTCTGCCGCTACAATCCGATCTGCTGGCATTAACGCCGATCAGTCCGTTCCGGCCGAGGCGCTGGCGCGGTGCGCTGCTACCCCAGGCCAGCGTCATCGAATTCCGTGTGCTCGAATCCAAGAAGCGCCCGGTTTCGGCGGTCGCCGACCAGCGCGAAGTCCGGGATGTTGCCTGCGTGCGTGTCGTAACAGACAAATCGATTAGCCTCGAATTGCTGTTCGACCCGGGCTATGCGCTCGACGACCGGATCGTGCTGGAACAATTCGCCAGTTAACCTCCGGCAATTAAACGCTGACTGACCTTGCATCCCTTGCGGGTGCCCAAGCCGTAACGGCCGATTGTCAGCGCCGGCCGAACAGTTTCTCGATATCGCCGATTGCCAGCTTCACCCATGTCGGGCGGCCATGGTTGCACTGACCACTATGCGGGGTCACTTCCATTTCGCGCAGTAGGGCATTCATTTCAACCAAGCTGAGCGCACGGCCGGCGCGCACACTGCCATGGCAGGCCATAGTGGCAGCGATGCTGTCGAGCTTTTCCTTCAGCGTCACCGCGCGGCCCCAAGCCGACAGATCGTCGGCAAGATCGCGCACCAACGCTTCGGGATCGGCATTGCCGAGCAGTGCCGGGATGGCACGAACGATTATGGCAGCCGCGCCAAAGGCCTCGACCTCGAGGCCCAGTTCGCCAAGTTCGGCGGCACGATCGGCGATGCGCCCGGCGGTGATTTCGTCCAGTTCGACGACGACCGGCAGCAGCAGTGTCTGCGCCATGACGCCACCACCGGCAAGCGCTGCGTTCATCCGTTCGAGCGTCAACCGTTCATGCGCGGCGTGTTGAT
>JBMOFG010000202.1:0-4542 GCA_049314415.1 Polymorphobacter sp. | reverse complement strand
CGGGACGGCGGTTGCCGTGGCGGGCGAGCGGCTGACCCCGGCGCGGCTGGCCCTGCTCGCGGCGGCCGGGCATGGCGTTGCCAGCGTCGTGCGCCGGCCGCGGGTCACGCTGATCACCACCGGCGATGAGCTGGTGCCGCCCGGCACCATGCCCGGGCCGGACCAGATCGTCAGTTCCAACAATGTCATGATCGCCGCGCTGTGCGAAGCTGCGGGCGCCACGACGGTTGATCCGGGCATCATCCCCGACCGCCGTGAGGCATTGGCAGCAGCGCTGCTCGCTGCGGACAGCGACCTTGTCATCACCATCGGCGGCGCATCGGTGGGCGACCATGACCTTGTTGTGCCGGTGCTGCGCGACCTGGGGGCCGATTTGGATTTCTGGAAGATCGCGATGCGGCCGGGCAAGCCGTTGCTCGCCGGCACGCTGCGGGGCCGCCGCATCATCGGCCTGCCGGGCAACCCGGTATCGGCCTATGTCGGCGCGCTGTTGTTCGTGCTGCCGCTGCTGGCACGGCTTGGCGGGCGGGCAGCGGCGCTGCGGGTGGAACACCTGCCGCTCACCACGCCGTTGCCGGCCAATGGCGCGCGGCGCGATCATCTGCGGGCGCGGCGCACGGCGGCGGGGGTCGAACCCTTTGCGGCGCAGGATTCGGCGCTGCTCGGCCGCTTGGCGGCGGCCGACTGCCTGGTGGTGCGCGAACCCGGTGCGGCGCCAGCGGCAGCCGGTGACATGGTCGATTGCATCCTACTTGACAGTATCGGGGATGTTTCCTAAACGTTCCGCATGTGTTCCTCAACGGAGGTGACGATGCTGACGCGTAAACAACAGGAACTGCTGAGCTTTATCGACGATCGGCTGCGTGCCGATGGCGTGTCGCCGTCTTTCGAGGAAATGAAGGACGCGTTGCAGCTACGCTCCAAATCGGGCGTCCACCGGCTGATCAACGCGCTGGAGGAACGCCGCTTCATCCGCCGCCTGCCCAACCGCGCGCGTGCGCTGGAAGTGCTGCAAATGCCCGAGGCGCTGCGTGTTACCAAGCCGGTGTTGAAACTTGTGCCGCCAGCGCCCGCCCCCCGCCCGCATGTGCAGGCGATGATCGCCGCCAATGACACCGTGGTCGTGCCGCTGCACGGTCGCATTGCCGCTGGTTTGCCCGTTGAAGCGCTGGAAAGCGACCGGTCGATGTCGGTGCCCGCGGCGCTGCTCGGGCCGGGCGATCATTACGCCCTGGAAGTATCGGGCGATTCAATGATCGAAGCCGGGATTTTCGACGGCGATTACGCGCTCATCAAGCGCTGCGACGATGCCCGTGACGGCGATATCGTCGTGGCCCTCATCGATGGCGAGGAAGCGACGCTGAAATATCTGCATCGCGAAAAGCATCTTGTCCGGCTCGATCCGGCCAATGCCGCCTATCAGCCGCAACGCTATGAAGCCGGGCGGGTCCGGGTGCAGGGCAAGCTTGCCGGGTTGCTGCGCCGCTATCATTGAGCGCGTGCAGCCGGGCTTTGGTGCGTGGTGTGTGCCGTTCAACAGACAGCCATCGGCACCTGGCAAATGCGCTTCGGCCGGAACCCCGAGCGCAATCGACGCGAATGTTCAGCGGCATTTACCCGCCGAGCAACACGACCTTGAATGATCCGCCGCGGCGAGCGTAGCAGCCGCCCGCTCGGCTTGGACGCCTGCATCGCAGCGCTCGAGGCGCGGTCCGGGCGAACGCTGGCATGGCAGCGACCAGGGCCAAAGCCTGCCGCAAACGCGGGGAGATAAGTATAAGTATAGTGTCTTCGGAACTGCCCGGACCGACGTCCTGTTCCTGGCTCAATTCCATCGAAGGCTTCTTTGCCACGCTGACAAAGCGACGACTGCGACGTGGCGTCTTTCACTCCGTCGTCGACCTTCAGGCCACCATCAATCGCTTCGTCGCCGCCGTCAAAAAAGGGCACCAAGCGTTAGATTCTGTCCACTAGCTGGCTAGATTCCAGCCTAGTCGGAACAAAAACCCGGCCGCGATGATTAACACCACAAACCCGATGCATCCTCCGCAGCCTATAGTATCATCCATGACGTTTCATTGACCAAAATAATCCATGTGTAAAGTGTCCGCCTGGGCAAATACTGCCATCAAGACACCCCCGGGGTCCTAAGCCCGGCTTACCCCGCCACCCTGATACGTCGGCGCTTTGGAGTAGACATCATGCATGATAGCGTTCGAATCGTGGTATCGTCTCATGGGTACCCGGGGTTTCAAAAACGCCGGCTTGGGCCGGCGTCTCTGATCAAAGGGGCGCATTATGAAAAGAAGCGGTCGTATCTTATTTACATATTTGACTCTTTTGGCCTCTGTCCCAGCTTATTCAAATGGATTTAAAGATTTTTATCAATCTTATGATGAAAAATCAGCGGATTACATTGTAAGCAAATCAACCCCAAAAATTTACAACAGCGTTGATTTAGACGCAGATACAAAACGTTTGCTTGAAGACGGATATAATGTCTTGGGGGTGTCTTCTTTTATTGGTCCGCAAGAAGATCAGAAACATGCAATAAATTTAGCTAAGAAAATCCATTCTGAAATAATCATAATTAAATATCGTTTTGTCGAAACGGTGTCCGGTGGGACGCAAGTTGTTATGATGCCAGTTATTGGCGGATATGGCGGAATGATCGGTGGCGCTCACCCAGTATCCATTAATAGATATGAGCAAACAGCGTTTTTCTTTGCCAAATTAGCACCTGAAAAGGTGAGCTGGGGCGTTCGCTGGGAGCCTTTGAAGACGCAGCAGGCAACCGCGATAGGCTTAGGCAAGGGCATCTCAGTTATTGCGGTCATTCGAGGTTCGCCAGCCTTCGATGCAAATGTCCTTTCCGGAGACATCATCTTGACCGTGGCCGGTGAAGACATTTCTACGCCCGAAAGGCTGCTCAAGGTAAAAACAGACTATGCTGGGCAGTCAGTCCTATTATCCATCCTCCGCGCGGGCCAGCCTCAGACACTGCGGATCAGCATGCCGACGTTGGCTGCCGGCCAAGCGAGGAAATAGCTCAGATGCGTATCAACTGGTTCGAGGGCGGTCGCCGCATAACTTGGCTCCTCATGGCAGTCCGGGTGACGTGACCCCCTGATTTCATCAAGCGGGGATCAGAGCCGGGAACTTGGCGCAGCCGATACGCCAAAACCGCGCGCGCCCGTTGCCAAGCGCGTCGCCTTGGGCCACAAATCGAGCGGCCACAAATCCAACGGGTAACATGTTGATCGCCGCAACACGCAGCGACAGCAACGGGGAGGACAGATTATGCAGACGAACCGGCGCGATACGCTTGCGATGATGGGCGGCCTTGCCGCTGCCAGCCTGATGAGCGGCGTTGCCGCTGCCGGCTTGATGGGCAGCGCCGCACAGGCCGCGCCCAGGATCGGCAGCGCCAAGAAGACCCTGTACTGGGTCGCCACCGTCACGCCGTGCGACAAGCGCGGCAATTTTGATCCCGGCGCCATGGCGGCGATCATGCAATGGCACAAGAAATGCGGCGCCGATGGCGTGGTCGTGCTGGGCACCTCGGGCGAATTTCCGTCGTTCACCGTCAAGGAACGCCGCATGGTCACCGAAACCGTGCTCAAGCACCGCAACGGCCTCAACGTCATCGTCGGGCCGGGCACCACCAACCTTGCCGACACGATCGAACTCGCCCGCCATGCCGAAAGCAATGGCGCCGATGGCCTGCTGGTCATCCCGCCGTTTTACTTCAACGAACCGCCGCTCGATGGCCTGACCGATTATTACAAGCAATTGTTCGATGCCTGCGGCCTGCCGATGAACCTGTACCATATCCCCGGCACCAGCGAGGCTTCGATCACCATCGAACTGCTGAAAGCGCTGTCGGGCTATGACCATCTCGCCGGCATCAAGGATTCATCGGGCTCGGTCGAAGGCTATGCCAAATTCGTCGAGGCGTTCCCGGCGCTCAACATGCGCTGCGGCACCAACAACAATCTCGAAGTCGCGCTGAAGAACGGCATGGGCACCATCCTCGCCGATGGCAACCAGTTCAGCGCCAAATGCGCCGCGATCTTCAAGGCCTATCACGCCGGCGGCGACTGGCAGGCCGAACTGGCGAAACTGCGCGCCGCGCAGCGCACCATGCGCGACGCCAACATGGGTGCCAACACCTATGCCGTGATGAAATATGTGCTGTCACTGGAGATGGGCGGCCCCGAAATGTACGCACGCACGCCAATGCCGCAATTGACCGAAGCGCAGCGCGTCTCGATCAAGGCGGCGCTCGCCCGCATCAATGCCGCCTGAGGGAAAAACCGATGAAAACCCGCAGCCTTACTGTGCTCGCCCTGTTGCTCAGCGCAGCGCCGGCGCTTCTGCTGGCCGGCGCCCCGGCGCTGGCCCAGACCGGCCCCGCCGCGATCAACGGCGCTCCCGCCGCCCGCAAGGACAAGACGGTCAACTGGCCGACATACAATGCCGATCTCGCCGGCAGCCGCTACCTGCCGCTCGCCCAGATCGACGCCAGCAATTTCAAGGACC
>JBMOFG010000201.1:0-4580 GCA_049314415.1 Polymorphobacter sp. | reverse complement strand
CGGTACCACCAACGTGCTTCGCACCGGCAACAAGGGGCTGGCGGCGGCGACGCTGCTGCTCGATGCCGGCAAGGGCGCCGCCGCGGTGCTGATCGCCCGGCATTATGGCGGGCTGGAGGCAGGGATGCTGGCGGGTGTCGCGGCCTTCATCGGCCATTGCTACCCGGTCTGGCTTCGCTTCAATGGCGGCAAGGGTGTGGCGACCCTGCTCGGGGTAGCGCTGGCGGCGGTGCCGCTCGCCGGGCTTGCCGCGCTGCTGACTTGGCTGGCTGGCGCGCTTGCGACCCGGCATTCGTCGGTCGGCGGCATGGCGGCGGCGGTCGCGGCACCGGTCGCCGCCGTTGCCCTGGGGGCGCCGCACAGTGCCGTTGCGCTGGCGGTGATGGCCACCATCCTCATCTTGAAGCATCGGGACAATATTGCCCGCTTGCGCGCCGGCACCGAAAGCCGGATCGGCCAGAAATGACGCTGCCCGATGATGCCGTGGCGCGGCTGCGGCTGATTCGTACCGATTCGATCGGGCCGATCACCTATCGGCAATTGCTGGCGCGCTTCGGCAGCGCCGCGGCGGCGCTGGCGGCGCTGCCCGATCTGGCGCGGCGCGGCGGCCGGGCGCTGGCGATCACGCCGCCGGCCGAAGCCGAAGCCGAACTGGCGGCACTCGATCAGATCGGCGCGACGATGATCTTCATCGGCACCCCGGCCTATCCGGCGCTGCTGGCGGCGCTCGATACGGCACCGCCGGTGCTGGCGGCGCGCGGGGATGTCGGGCTGCTCGACCGGCCGGCGGTGGCGATTGTCGGCGCGCGCAATGCCAGCGCGGCGGGGGTCCGCCTGGCGCGGGCGCTGGCGAGCGATCTGGCGGCGCAGGATCTTGTCGTGGTGTCGGGGCTGGCGCGCGGCATCGATGCGGCGGCGCACCAGGGCGCATTGGCCGACGGCACGATTGCCGTGGTCGCCGGCGGAGTGGATGTCGTCTATCCGCCCGAGAACGCCGCGCTGATGACCGAAATCGCCGAAAAGGGCCTGATCCTCGCCGAACAAAAGCCGGGCGTGGCGCCGCAGGCGCGGCATTTTCCGCGCCGCAACCGTGTCATCGCCGGGCTGGCGGCGGGCACGCTGGTGGTCGAAGGCGCGCCGAAATCGGGCTCGCTGATTACCGCGCGCATCGCGGCGGAGGCAGGGCGCGAGGTCATGGCGATCCCCGGCTCGCCGCTCGATCCGCGGGCGCAAGGCTGCAATCTGCTGATTCGTGAGGGCGCGACGCTGGTCCAATCGGCGGCCGATGTGGTGGAGGCGCTGTCGGCCTTTGGGCAAGGCGCCGACGGCGGGCTGCAACTCGGCATGCGCTTCAAATCGGCCGAATCGGCGACCTGGTATGATGAACCCGCGCACGATGCCGGCGATGCCGAGCGCGCGGCGGTGGCGGGGCTGTTGTCGCCGACGCCCGTCGCCATCGACGAACTGGTGCGTCTGTCGGGCCTGCCGCCGGCGGTGGTCGCAACGGTGCTGCTCGACCTGGAATTGGCGGGCGGTCTGGTGCGTCATGCCGCGGGGCGGGTGGCGGTCGCTTGACACTTCCGCTTGCGCCATGCCCTCAATAGCGCGTAGGGGCCGCGCCGCTGCCATCGTGCTATTATTGAGTCAGGACCCGCATGGACCTCGTGATCGTGGAATCGCCTGCCAAGGCCAAGACGATCAACAAATATCTGGGGTCGAACTATGAAGTTCTGGCCAGCTTCGGGCATATCCGCGACTTGCCGCCCAAGGATGGCTCGGTCGATCCAGACAATGATTTCAATATGTTGTGGGAAGTTTCAGGTGATCGCGCCAAGCAGCTGAAGGCGATTTCGGACGCCGCCAAGCGTGCCGACAATGTCATTCTTGCCACCGATCCCGATCGCGAGGGCGAGGCGATTTCCTGGCATCTGCACGAATGGCTGAAAGCCAAGAAGGCGCTGCCCAAGGGCGGTGTCCAGCGTGTCACCTTCAATGAAATCACCAAGACGACGATTCTGGCGGCGATGAAGCGCCCGCGCGCGATCGATCAGGATCTGGTCGATGCCTATCGGGCGCGCCGGGCGCTCGATTATCTCGTTGGTTTCACTTTGTCGCCGGTGCTGTGGCGCAAGCTGCCGGGGGCGAAAAGCGCCGGGCGCGTGCAATCGGTGGCGCTGCGGCTGGTTGTCGAGCGCGAGCGCGAGATAGAGGCGCATATTGCGCGCGAATATTGGACGGTAGAGGCCGGCATGGCGTCCAGCGCCGGCCAGGCTTTTACGGCGCGGTTGAGCTTCTGGCGTGGCAAGAAGCTTGATCGCTTCGACATCGCCAACGCCAAGGATGCTGAAACGGCCCGCCGCGCTGTCGAAACCGGGGTGTTCAACGTCCATGCTGTTGAGACCAAGCCGGCGACGCGCAACCCGTATCCGCCCTTTACCACTTCGACCCTCCAGCAAGAAGCGGCGCGCAAGCTGGGCTTCACCGCCAGCCATACGATGCGCATAGCGCAAGGCCTTTATGAGGATGGCCGCATTACCTATATGCGCACCGACGGTGTGCAGATCGGCAGCGAAGCGATTGCTGCGGTGCGCGATGTCATCGGCCAGGACTTCGGCCGGGGCCCCGACGTGTTGCCCGAAAAGCCGCGTCATTACGCCACCAAGGCCAAGAACGCCCAGGAAGCGCATGAGGCGATCCGTCCGACCGACCTGATGGCCCGCCCGGCGCGCAGCCCGCTGAACGACGCCGACAAATTATACGCCCTTGTCTGGAAGCGCACCGTCGCCAGCCAGATGGCGAGTGCGCGTATGGAACGCACCAGCATCGACCTTCTCGATGCAACGCTGCAAACCGGGCTGCGTGCCACCGGGCAGGTCATCCTGTCGCCGGGGTTCCTCGCGGTTTACACCGAGACCAGCGAGGACGTTGCGTCGGACAATGACGATGATGAAGGCCGGCGCCTGCCACGCCTGAAACAGGGCGAAAACTGCCCGGTCAAATCGGTCGAGGCCAAGCAGCATTTCACTGAGGCGCCGCCGCGTTTTTCCGAAGCTTCGTTGGTCAAACGGCTGGAAGAGCTGGGCATTGGCCGGCCATCGACCTATGCCGCGATCCTGCAGACGCTGCGCGACCGATCATATGTGCGGGTCGAAAAGAATCGGTTCTGGGCAGAGGAAAAGGGCAGGCTGGTCACGGCGTTCCTCGAACGCTTCTTCGAAAAATATGTCGGCTATGATTTCACCGCCGATCTGGAAACCCGGCTCGATACCGTTTCGGCTGGCGATCTCGACTATCTGAAGGTATTGCGCGATTTCTGGGATGATTTTTCGCCTAAGACCAAGGAAATCCTCGATCTCAAGCCGTCCGATGTTACCGTCGCGCTTGATGAATATTTGGCGCCAACCCTGTTCCCGGCGCGCGCCGATGGCGGCGATCCGCGGCTGTGCCCGACCTGCGGCAACGGCCGGTTGAGCCTGAAGACCGGCAAATTCGGGGCTTTTGTCGCCTGTTCCAACTATCCTGAATGCCGCTACACACGGCAGTTCGCCGGCGACAATGCCGGGCAGGAATCAACGGGGCCGATGTTGCTAGGCACCGATCCGGTGAGCGGCCAGCCTGTATCGCTGCGTTCGGGGCGTTTTGGCGCCTATGTGCAATTGGGTGAGGGCGAAAAACCCCCGCGCGCTTCCATTCCCAAGGATGCGCCGGTCTCCGGGCCCGACGATCTTGAATTGGCGCTCAGGCTGTTGTCGTTGCCGCGCACCATCGGCGCGCATCCCGAAAGCGGCGAACCGATCACCGCCAGCATCGGCCGCTATGGCCCGTATCTGGCGCACAATGGCAAATATGCCCGGCTGACCTCGACCGCCGACGTCTTCGAAACCGGCATGAACGCGGCCGTCGTCAAGCTGGCCGAAGCTGCCGCCGCCGGCCCGCGGGCGCGTGGTACGATGGCGCCGTTGCGCGAAATCGGTCCGCATCCAGTATCAGGTGCGATGATGAGGCTGATGGCTGGGCGTTTCGGCCAATATATCACCGATGGCAGCACCAACGCGACCGTGCCCAAGACTGAGGACGGCATGACGATCGCGCTCGAAGGTGCCGCGGCGTTGATCGATGTACGCGCCGCGATGCCGCCCAAGCCGGGCAAGAAGCCGGTGAAAAAGGCGGTAGCGAAGAAACCGGCTGCTAAGAAGCCCGCTGCGAAAAAGCCAGCCGCGAAAAAGAAAACGCCGGTGAAATCTGCCTGATTAGCCGCGTTGCGCGCGGTCGGGCAGCCGGACCAGGATCAGCGCGATCACGACCAGCGCCGCGCCGGCAATTTCCGGTACGCCAGGTATCTCGCCGAAGCGCAGCGCCCCGATAATCGCGGCGACCGCTGGTTGCGCCAGCAGCGCCAGCCCGACGACAATCGGGCGGAGATGGCCGACGGCAAACACCACAAGCCCTTGGCCGATGACCTGGCTGCCCAGCGCCAGCGCCACCAGCGGCGTCCAGTCATGCGGCCAGAACGGGCCGTCCATCAGCAAGGCCGCGGGCAGCAGTGACAGCGCGCCGAACCCGGTCGAGACTCCGTAGAC
>JBMOFG010000200.1:0-4603 GCA_049314415.1 Polymorphobacter sp. | reverse complement strand
AAGGAGAGTGACAATGCGCTTGCACCCCGCCTGGCCGCTGTTGGCCGCCGCCATGATGATCTCCGCCTGCGCTGGGCCGCGACCCGTGCCGATCCCGGCCGCTCCGGCGCGGGTGGAACAACTGCCGTTCCCGCAACCCCCGCAGGCGCTGCTGACGCCGCTTGCGCGGCCGCCGGCTGGGTATCTTTCGACACTGCCGTCGCCGCCGCTGCGGCCGCCGATGCCGCGATAGCCAAGGATGATGCCTGGCGGGAATGGGTGGCGGCGCAGGCGGCGGCGTGGCCGGAGTGAAGGGGCCTCTGGCAGGCAGGACCTGAAGTCCTGCAACTGCTTTCAGGCGTCCCGGTGTTTCCGGGCGAGGCCTACATAATGCGCAACGCCGGCCCGGTTCCGGGCGATGTCTTCGTCGCCGAGCAGCCGCAACAGTTTCGCCGGGCGGCCTGCCCATAGCTCGCGGGCGCCAATGCGCTTGCCCGGCGTCAGCATCGCGCCCGCTGCCAGCATGCCGTCGCTGTCGATCACACAGCCATCCATCACAATCGCGCCGAGCCCGACAAAGCCGCGGTTTTCGATCGTGCAGCCATGCACCATCGCGAGATGGCCGATCAGCACATCATCGCCGATCACTGTGGGATGGCGCGCACCGGCGGCACCGCCGCTGACATGGACCACGCTGCCATCCTGGATATTGGTGCGCGCGCCGATGGTGATTGCCTCGACATCACCGCGCAGCACGCAATTATACCAGACCGAGCTTTCCGCGCCGATGGTGACATTGCCGATGATTCGCGCGCCGGGCGCGATGAAGGCGCTGGCGGCGATGGCCGGGCTTGTTCCGCCGAAGCGATACAGGCTCATTGCCGATTGATCTCGTAAGTGACATGCGCGCTGAGCGGATCATCCGTCGTCAGTACCGGATGCGCGAAATCCAGATCATGCCGGCGCGCCATGCCGAGCCGCAGCATCAGGCCCCAGCTGCGGACATTCGCCGGCGTTGTGATGGCGATGATGCGGCCGACCGGCAGATTGGCCCAGCCCCAGCCGAGGCTCGCCCGTGCCGCTTCGCGGGCATAGCCCAGGCCCCAGGCGTCATGCCGCAGCCGCCAGCCGATCTCGATGGCGCCTTCGATGCCCGGGATGTTTTCCGGCGCGATCTTCAGCCCGCAGAACCCCAAGAACTGCCGGTTGTCGCGGCGCTCAAGCGCCCAGAATGTATGGCCATGTTGCGCCCCAATGGCCGCAAGCCGGGTGATAGCGGCCTTGGTCTCGGCCAGCGTCTGCAAATGCCCGAGATGTTCCATGACCGCTGGGTCGCGGCACATCGCGTTGAACGGTACCGCGTCATCCGCCTGCCAATCGCGCAGGACAAGGCGGTCAGTCTGGATCACGGGAACAAGGGCGCCTGTTCCAGTCCCATGGTCTCGGGGAGGCCGAACATCAGGTTGAAATTCTGGATCGCCTGGCCCGACGATCCCTTCACCAGATTGTCGATGGCGGCGATGACGATGGCGCGGCCGGGCACGCGATCGGCAAAGACGTTAATGACGGCATGGTTAGAACCGCGAACCATGCGGGTGGCAGGCGCGACACCTTCGGGCAGCAGATGGACAAAGGCTTCGCCGATATAGCGGTCGGCCAGGATGGCGCGCAGCTCGGCAACGCTGCGCTCGGTTTCGACGATGCAGGTGACAAGCTCGCCGCGGTTCATTGGTACCAAGTGCGGGGTGAAGCTGATTGTTACCGGCCGGCCGGCGGTGCGGGCCAGCTCCTGCTCCATTTCGGGCATGTGGCGGTGGCGGCCGATCCCGTAGGGGTGCACCGCCTCGGCGACTTCGGGAAACAGATTGGCTTCCTTCAGGCTCCGCCCGGCGCCCGACACGCCCGACAGCGCGTTGACAGTGATGCGGTCGGCGCCGATCGCCCCGGCAACGACGAGCGGCAGCAGCGCGAGCAGGACCGCAGTGGGGTAGCATCCGGGGCAGGCGGCGAGCGTGGCCCCCGGCAGCACCGCGCGCGCGAATTCGGTCAGGCCATAGACGGCGTGCGGCAACAGCGCCGGGGCCGGATGTTCGCCGCCATACCAATCGGCATAGACGGCGGCATCCTTCAGCCGGAAATCCGCCGACAGGTCGATGATCTTGACCCCCGACAGCGTGCCGAGCAGGCTGGCGGACGCCGCGTGCGGGAGGCAACCGAACACCGCGTCGATGCCGGCATAATCGATGCTGTCGCTGGTCACGAGGCGCGGCAGGTTGGGATAGGGCGCAAAGTGCGGCCAGATATCGGCCATGCTCTGCCCGGCCTTGCTGTTCGCCGACAGCGCCGCAATCGCGATGCGCGGATGCGTCAGCGCCAGGCGGACGAGATCAGCACCGGTGTAGCCGGAGGCGCCAAGGACAGCGATACGGATGGGGCTGGTCATGATGTGCGCCCGTAAGCCAAGGGGCAGGGCGGTTCAAGCGCGCTGTTCAGGCGCGCAGTTCAGGCGCGCAGTTCAGATGTGCGGTTCGGACCGGGCGGGCCGCCTTGGCGGTGAAGCCGACTGGTCCCGGATGGGTGTCGATATCGGGATAATGACATTCATCATGCATCGGCTCGTTCGAGCCGGCGGCAAAGACGGCGACGTCGCCGGGGCAGAGCGGGGTTTGGCCTTTGTCTCCGACCCGCACGGCTTTGCCGTTGAGCATGACGACGCGGTCGTCGTGAAGGCTGTGCCTTGGGCGCCAGTTGTCGTGCGTTGCGCAGCGATGCGAGCCGTGAATGTCGAGGCTTGCGGACGATGAGTGGTTGCGCCACGCCGATGAAACGTTAAAGTGCCCGAATTGGGGCGCGCGTCGCCTTTTTTGATACACCCCGGGGGGAATTCATGGCAGGCCGTCCGACTTCACCGAGACCGCTATCGCCGCATCTGTCGATCTGGAAATGGCAGATTCATGCGATTGTGTCGATGACGCACCGTATCACCGGCAACGCCCTTGCTTTTGGCGCGGTTGTCCTGTTTCTCTGGTGGCTGGTCGCGGCGGCAACCGGCCCAGAAGCCTATCTGGCGTTCATGGCTGTCGCGACAGGCTGGTTCGGCAAGCTGGTAGCGATCGGCTTCACCTGGTCGTTCTTCCAGCATATGGGTACCGGCATTCGCCACCTTGTGCTCGATACCGGGCAGGGTTTCGATCTGGCCACTAACAAATTCTGGGCGACGATGACGATGGTGGCCTCGGTGGCCCTGACGATCGTCACTTGGGGTATCATCTTTTCGACCAAGGGGTTCTGATCATGGGGGCAGGGACCGATCTCGGCCGGGTGCGGGGTCTTGGCTCGGCCAAGAGCGGCGTGCATCACTGGTGGCTGCAACGCGTCACTGCGGTCAGCAACCTGGTGCTGGTGCTGTGGTTCATCTTCTCGCTCGTGCGCTTGCCGAGCCTGGATTATTCGAGCGTGACGCTCTGGCTGCGGCAGCCTGTCGCTGCGGTGCCGATGCTGCTCCTCATCTGCACGGTGTTCTGGCATCTGCGGCTCGGCGTGCAGGTGCTGCTGGAGGACTATTTACATGGTTCGGCGCGGGTTGTCGGCATGCTGGCTTTGAATTTCTACACGGTGGCGGGGGCGGCAGCAGCCGTGTTCGCTGTCCTCAAGATTGCGCTTGGAGCGGCATAATGGCGGCAAGTTATCAGATTATCGACCATGTTTATGACGCGGTCGTCGTCGGCGCCGGCGGCTCTGGCCTGCGGGCGGCGATGGGCATTGCCGAAGCCGGATTGAAGACCGCCTGCATCACCAAGGTGTTCCCGACGCGCAGCCACACCGTGGCGGCACAAGGGGGCATTGCGGCCAGCCTCGGCAATATGGGGCCCGATCACTGGACCTGGCACATGTACGACACCGTCAAGGGGTCGGACTGGCTGGGCGACCAGGATGCCATCGAATATCTGTGCCGCGAAGCCCCGGCAGCTGTCTACGAGCTCGAACATTTCGGCGTGCCGTTCAGCCGGACCGAAGCTGGCCGCATTTACCAGCGCCCGTTTGGCGGCATGATGCAGAATATGGGTGCCGGCCCGCCGGCACAGCGCACCTGCGCCGCGGCCGATCGTACCGGCCATGCCATGCTGCACGCGCTCTATCAGCAGAGCCTGAAGTACAGCACCGATTTTTACATCGAATATTTTGCCATCGACCTGATTATGGTTGACGGCGAATGCCGCGGCGTCATCGCGATCAACATGGACGATGGCAGTATCCACCGCTTCCGCAGCCACAAGACCGTGCTTGCCACCGGCGGCTACGGCCGCTGCTATTTTTCTGCGACAAGCGCACACACCAGCACCGGTGATGGTGGTGGCATGGCAATCCGTGCCGGCGTGCCGATGCAGGACATGGAATTCGTGCAGTTCCACCCGACCGGCATCTATGGCGTCGGCGTGCTGATCACCGAAGGCGCGCGCGGGGAGGGTGGTTATCTCACCAACTCGCAGGGCGAACGCTTCATGGAACGCTATGCGCCCAGCGCCAAGGATCTCGCCTCGCGCGATGTCGTCTCGCGTTCGATGGCCATGGAAATCCGCGAAGGCCGCGGCGTCGGCAAGGACGGGGACCATATCTTCCTCAA
>JBMOFG010000199.1:0-4611 GCA_049314415.1 Polymorphobacter sp. | reverse complement strand
GACGTCGATATCCCCGCCGAGCTCGCGGTTGATGCGGTGGAGGAGGTTCAGATTGAACGCCGCCGTCACGCCCTGCGCGTCATCATATGCCGCTTCGAGCATCGCCTGCGACTTGGCCGCGCCAGGCGCCAGATCGAGACCGATGACCAGCCAGCTGTCGTCGCCCAAAGTCGTGGCAAAGCCGCGCAGCAGGTCGACAGCAGCGACGGGCGCCAGATTACCCAGCGTCGAGCCGGGGAAAAAGCCGAGCCGGGGCAGCGCCGCAACGCTGGCGGGGACGCGGAAGGGATGGGTGAAATCCGCCGCGACCGGCACCACCGGCAGGCCGGGGAAGTCCGCCGCCAGCCCGGCCGCCGCCTGGTGCAGGAATTCGGCCGAGATATCGACCGGCACATAGGCAGCCGGCGCGATGGCGCGCAGCAGCAGCGGCGTCTTGGCCGAGCTGCCCGAGCCGAATTCGATGACGGCGCGCCCCGGGCCGACCGCAGCGGCGATGGCCGCGGCATTGTCGGTCAGGATAGTGATCTCGGTGCGTGTCGGATAATATTCGGGCAGGTCGGTAATCGCCTCGAACAGTTCCGACCCGGCGTGATCGTAGAAGAAGCGCGCCGGGATGACCTTTTGCGGCTGGGCGAGCCCGGTGCGCACCGCGGCGGCGAAATCCGACAGGTCGTCGTGGACAGGCAGCGGTTGCGCCATGATCAGAGGTCCTTTGCCAGGCGCAGCCCGGTGAATTGCCAGCGCTGTGCCGGGTAGAAGAAGTTGCGCACGCTGGCCCGCGAGGATCCGCGCGGGGTCGCGCAACTGGCGCCCTTGAGTACCATCTGGCCGTTCATGAACTTGCCGTTATATTCACCGACCGCGCCGCTGGCCGGGCGGAACCCTGGATAGGGCTGGAAAGCCGAAGCGGTCCATTGCCAGCAATCGCCGAACAGGCTGGCACTGCCGAGCGGCTGCACCGCCCCCGGGCGATCGAGCTGGTTGCCCGCTGCCGGATCATGCGCCACCGCCGCGACCTCCCATTCCGCCTCGGTCGGCAGGCGCGCGCCGGCCCAGCTGGCAAAGGCATCGGCTTCATAAAAACTGATGTGGGTGACAGGCGCCTGCGGGTCGACCGGGCGGCGGCCGGCGAGGGTGAAGCTGCTCCAGCCATCATCGCCCTGCCGCCAGCGCAGCGGTGCGGTGAGAACACCCTGCTTGACCAGCGCCCAGCCATCCGACAGCCACAGCGCTGGATTGGTATAGCCGCCATCGGCAATGAACGCCGCCCAGTCAGCATTGCTGACCAGCCGGTCGGCGAGCGCGAAGGGCCGCAGCAGCACGTCATGCGCCGGGCCTTCGCAATCAAAGGCGAAACCGCTGCCAGCATGACCGATCCGGTGGATGCCTCCATCGTGCCGCGTCCAGCCGGCGGCGGCGGGCGTGGCGCGGCCTTCGGCAGCAGGGAACATGGCAGATTCGATCGGGTTGGCGGCGAACAGGTCGAGAATATCGGTCAGCAACAGTTCCTGATGCTGTTGTTCATGGTTGATGCCGAGCTCGACCAGCGCCAGCGCCGCCGGGGACAGGCGGTCCCAATGCCAGTCGATCGCGGCGTCGACATGGCCGCGATAGGCGAGCACATCATCGAGGCTCGGCCGGGTCAGCAGGCCGCGGGCATGGCGGGCAACGCGCGGGCCGACCGATTCATAGTAGCTGTTGAACAGCAGCCCGAAGCGATCGTCGAACAGGCGATAGCCCGGCAAGCCGGCGAGGATGAAGGTTTCGAAGAACCAGCTAGTATGCGCCAGATGCCATTTCGCCGGCGAGGCGTCGGGCATCGATTGCGCGCTGGCATCGGCATCGGAAAGCGGCGCCACCAAAGCCGCGCTCAACCGGCGGGTCGCGCCATAGGCGGCCTGCAAACCGGTCGCGGTCGCCTGGCTGGTCAGTGTCGGCATTCGGGTCTCCTCCCCGCCGGCCCTGCGTCGCGTGCCGATCAGCGGTTCGCGCCGGGCACCCACAGGACATCGCCGGTGGCGGCATTTTCGACCCGGCTCAGTACAAACAAATAATCCGACAAACGGTTCAGATATTGCAGCGCGGCGTGGCTCAACGTCTCACCGGCGGCAACCGCGCCGACACCATCGCGTTCGGCACGGCGGGTGATGGTGCGCGCCAAGTGCAGTGCTGTCGCGGCCTGGGTGCCGGCGGGCAGGATGAAGCTGGTCAACGGTGACAGCGAGTCGTTTACGATATCAATCTGCGCCTCTAGCCAGTCGACTTGCGCGGGAACGATGCGCAGTGCGCCATCGATACCATCGGGGGTAGCAAGATCGGCGCCAAGATCAAAAAGATCGTTCTGCACCCGCCCAAGGGCCCGCGCTGTAGCGGGCGAGGCGTGAAGCCGCGCCAGCCCGATCGCGGCATTGGCTTCATCGACGCTGCCGACAACATGCAAGCGCGGATCGGCCTTGGACCGGCGCGTACCATCGACGAGGCCGGTCGTGCCATCGTCGCCGGTGCGCGTGTATATCTTGTTAAGCTTGACCATAGAATGCCTTTGGCACGGGACGTCGGCGGCCGAAAGCTTAGCCGGGCCGGTTGATAGCGAACAGGATGATGATGAAAACGATGGCAAGGAACTGGAAAGCGACGCGGTAAGTCATCATCTTGTTCGATTGTTCGCCAGTGACATCCTTGCCGCGCGCCATGATAATGATGCCGCGCGCCAGCACGCCCAACGTCGCCAGCGCGGCAATGACCATGAAAATAATCAGCGTCGCCTGCATAGCGGGTTCCTTTGTCTGTTTGGGCATGGCTCGCATGGCAAAGAAGCCGCCGCAACCGCCAAGGCGTCGCAGGCGTCGTTATTGTGCCAATGATTTGACAGCGGCAGCAGCAGCCGAGGCGCGGTTTTCAACCCCCATCTTGGCAAAAACCTGCTCGAGATGCTTGTTGACGGTGCGAGGGCTGATGCCAAGAATTTCGCTGATTTCGCGATTGGCCTTGCCGCGGCTGATCCACAAGAGCACTTCGGCTTCGCGGTCGGTCAGGGCGTGGCGCTGAGCCAGCAGGCGTTCTTCGGCTCCGGCGCGGATTTCGGCGATGCGGAACAACCATTCATCATGGCCGCTGCGCGCAACCAGCATGAATTCCAGGCGACAATCGCCCAGATCATGGCGCAACACACCACGATCATCCTGTTCGGCAAGCCGGGCCAGCGCCGTCGCCAGCGCCGTTGGCAGGCCATCGGCAAAGCGCTTCAACACGGCAGCGGCCCCCGGCGTGGTCCAGAGCATCTGCCCGGAAGCGGTGATGGCCAGCAATGGCCGGCCACTTTCATCAAGAGCCGCCTGGGCGCCACGGCTGACGCGGGCATTACCGATATGGACGCGGACGCGCGCCAGCAGTTCGTCGACGATAATCGGCTTGCTGACATAATCGACACCACCGGCTTCGAACCCGCGCACAACATGTTCGGTTTCGGTCAACCCGGTCATGAAGATCACCGGCAGCGCCGCCAGTTGCGGATCGGCCTTGATCCGCCGCGTCGCTTCGAAACCGTCCATCACCGGCATCATCGCATCCATGATGACAAGGTCGGGCCTCAGCATGGCGATCGAAGCCAGCGCCGCCGCGCCATCGCCCGCCACCAACACCGTCATGCCCGATGTTTCGAGTGCAGCCGTGACGAAATCCAGCGATTCAGCCGTGTCATCGACAACCAATATGGTTGCTGGCGCGCCCAACGCCGGGACGAGAGGATCACGCGGGATCATCAGCGGGCAATCATGAACAGGCGTCGAGCCTCTCGCGAAATGATTTTAGATCGTAACGTCTTAGCTGGTCACGCAGTTCGGCGATAAGGGGCAGGCAGGCAGGAACGGCATCGGCCAGTTTCTGCAACTGCATTTCAAGGCCGCGAACATGGCCTGCCTGCCCAAGCCGACGCAGTTCGGCAAAGTGCGGGGCAGCGCCGGCAAGATCGTCCGGCGTGGCTATGGCTGACGCTGCCACAAGCGGCACCGTCACCGCCGGGTCGGCCCAGCGCAAATCAAGTTGCATGGCAATCGCATCAAGAAGCACATCGAGATCGAAAGGTTTGAGCACAAAGCCGTCATGCGCGGCGCGGCCATCGGCACCGGCGGAATATTCATGGGCGTTGGCCGATACCATCAGAATCGCCAGCCGCCGTGCCGGATCAGCAATGCGGGCGTCGCTGGCAATGGCACGCAGCCGATCGGCGACATCCCAGCCCGACAGGCCGGCCATATGGATATCAAGCAGCACGAGATCGGGTTTGCAGCGCAGCGCCAATTCGATCCCCGCCGGACCATTGCTGGCAGCAAAGACGATAAAGCCGAGCGGTCGCAACAGGCTTTGTAACACGGCGAGTTGCGCCGGATCATCGTCGATGGCCAGAATCGTGCGCCGTGGCCCGGCATATCCGACCACCGGGCGTCGCCGTGTCGATGCGGCCGGGGCTTCGGTCGGCTCCACCAGCAGCAGCTGCAACATGAAGCGGCTGCCGACTCCCGGCGTGCTGATAACTTTGATGTCGCCGCCCATGATACGGGTCAGCGTGCGGGTGATGGCGAGACCGAGCCCGGTTCCGGGCTGAGCCCGCGC
>JBMOFG010000198.1:0-4675 GCA_049314415.1 Polymorphobacter sp. | reverse complement strand
ATTCGGATTTAAATGAAGTCATTTGGTCAACGGTTATTGGCACAGGAGATGGAAAACCAAACTTGTCACCCACGGCTTTTCTCGTCGACTACTGCAACCGTGTGTACATATCCGGATGGGGAGTTGATGCTTCTGCTGACAACGCTCTGAATCCGTCTAGTCACTTGCACTCCATGGCTACTATGCCTATTACCAGCGATGCATTCGACAATCTGAGCACCACAGGCGATTTCTATATGGCTGTATTCGATGAGAATATGACGTTTCTCGAATACGCTACTTTCTTTGGAGGCAGTGTAAGCCAAGAACACGTAGACGGTGGCACAAGTCGCTTTGACAAAAAAGGTGTAATCTACCAGAGTGTTTGCGCAGGTTGTGGTGGCAATGATGACTTCCCGATATTTCCGTCAAATGCGTTTAGTGCCACAAACGGGAGTTCGTGCAACAATGGTGTATTCAAATTTGACTTCCAACTTCCGCTTTCCGTCGCTGACTTTTCCCAATCATTACACGCTGGTGACAGGCAAGCGCCCTGACCATAACGGCATCGTCAACAACAATATGGAAGACGCTGCCATCCCCGGCAAAGCCTTTGCCCTGTCGAACCGCGATGCAGTGATCGACCGGCGCTGGTGGGACGAGGCGGAACCAGTGTGGGTAACAGCCGAAAAGGCCGGGGTGCGCACCGCTACGATGTTCTGGCCGGGATCCGAAGCGCCGATCCTGGGCGTGCGGCCGGCGCAATGGCTGGTATTCGATGGCAAATTGCCCAATCCGGCGCGGGTGGCGCAGATCCTCAGCTGGCTCGACCAGCCGCCTGGGCCAGATGGCCCCACCGCCCAAAAACGTCCCGGGTTCCTGACGCTGTATTTCGATACGGTCGACCATGATGGCCATGAGTTCGGCCCCGATGCGCCGGAAACCACCGCCGCGATGGCCGAAATCGATGCGCGGATCGGCGATCTGCTCGCCGGGCTGAAGGCGCGTGGCATCGCCGCAAATATCCTGCTGGTGTCGGACCATGGTATGATCGGTGTGGCGCCGGAACGCACCGTGCGGATCGACACGCTGTTGCCGCCGGGCAGTTACCGATTGGTCAGCGCCGGCGCGGTCGCCGGGCTGGAGCCCGTGCCCGGACAGGAATCAGCGCTGGCGGCGGCCGTGCTGAAACCCAATGACCATATGCAATGCGCTCGCAAGGCCGATTTGCCCGCCCGCCTGCATTATGGCAGCAACCACCGCGTCCCGGCCTTCGTCTGCATCGCCCAGCCCGGCTGGATGATCGCCAACCAGCCGCCGCGCGAAGGCAGCCGGCTGGGCGGCATGCACGGCTATGACCCGGCGACGCCCGAAATGGCCGCGACGTTCGTGGCCGCCGGCCCGGCGTTCAAAGCCGGCACAGTGTTGCCGGTGTTCGACAATGTTGATGTCTATCCGCTGCTGATGCGGCTGATCGGGCTGAAGCCGCTGCCGTCTGATGGCGACATTGCCGGGGTGAAGGCTGGGCTGAAATAGCGGAGGCTCTTATCGCAGCTTCTGCCTGGCCGGGCCGCGGCGAAGCCGCGTCCTGACGTCAGACGGGTTCGGCGCGCAGAAGCGCGCGCCGCCCCGCTGGCCGCCCTTGCGCGAGTCCGCTCATAACGCTGCGCGCTATGAGCGGGCCGCTCAGCGGGTGAGCTTCTTGTACGTCAGCGCGTGTGGCCGGTCCGCGGCATCACCCAGGCGGCGGCGCTTGTCTTCTTCATAGGCTTCGAAATTGCCTTCGAACCATTCGACATGGCTGTTGCCTTCGAACGCCAGGATGTGCGTCGCCAGACGATCGAGAAAGAAGCGGTCATGGCTGATGACGACGGCGCAGCCGGCGAAGCTTTCGAGCGCTTCTTCGAGCGCGCGCAGGGTTTCGACATCAAGATCGTTGGTCGGTTCATCGAGCAGGAGGACGTTGCCGCCCTTGACCAGCATCTTGGCCATATGGACCCGGTTGCGTTCCCCGCCGGACAATTGCCCGACCTTCTTCTGCTGGTCGGCGCCCTTGAAGTTGAACGCGCCGACATAGGCGCGGGTCAGCACTTCGTTCTTGCCGAAATAGAATTTTTCATTGCCCTGCGAAATTTCTTCCCAGACATTTTTGTTCGGCGCCAGTGCGTCGCGGCTCTGGTCGACATAGGCGAGCTTGACGGTATCGCCGACGCGGATGCTGCCTGAATCGGGGACTTCCTGCCCGGTGATCATGCGGAACAGCGTCGTCTTGCCGGCGCCGTTGGGGCCGATGATGCCGACAATGCCGCCGGGCGGCAGGCTGAAGCTCAGGTTTTCGAACAGCAGCTTGTCGCCGTACGACTTGGTGAGGTTGTTCGCCTCGATGACGGTATTGCCGAGCCGTTCGGGGATCTGGATGAGGATCTGGGCGCTGCCGAGCCGGCGGTTGGCCTGTTTCTCGACGAGTTCATCGAACGCCTTGATGCGTGCCTTTGACTTGGTCTGGCGCGCCTTGGCGCTGGAGCGAATCCACTGAAGTTCGTCCTTGATGGCCTTTTCGCGGCTTTCGTCCTCGCGATCTTCCTGTGCCATGCGCTTCGACTTGGCTTCGAGCCAGTCGGAATAATTGCCTTCGAACGGAATGGCACGGCCGCGATCGAGCTCGAGCACCCATTTGACGACATTGTCGAGGAAGTAACGATCATGGGTGACCATGATGGCCATGCCCTTGTATTCTTTCAGGTGATTTTCCAGCCACTGGACGCTTTCGGCGTCGAGATGGTTGGTTGGCTCATCGAGCAGCAGGATGTCGGGTTTTTCGAGCAGCAGCTTGCACAGCGCGACGCGGCGTTTTTCGCCTCCGGACAAATTGTCGACGCTGGCATCGGCCGGCGGGCAGCGCAGCGCATCCATGGCGATCTCAAGCTGGTTGTCGAGCGTCCAGCCATCGACGGCGTCGATCTGTTCCTGAAGGGTGCCCATCTCCTCCATCAGCTTGTCGAAATCGGTATCGTCCTGCGGGTCGGCCATTTCGGCGCTAATCGCATTGAAGCGTGTCATCATATCGGCAACCTGGCGGACGCCATCCATGACATTGCCGCGCACGTCCTTGGTCGGGTCGAGCTGGGGTTCCTGCGGCAGATATCCGACGGTGACGCCTTCGGCGGCCCAGGCTTCGCCCTGATATTCCTTGTCGATACCGGCGATGACTTTCATCAGCGTCGATTTGCCGGCGCCATTGGGGCCGATGATCGCGATCTTGGCGCCGGGCAGGAAGGACAGGGTGATGTCCTTAAAGGCGGGCTTGGGCGCGCCGGGATAGGTCTTCGACAGACCTTTCATGACATAGGCGTATTGATAGGCCACGGGCAGGGGCTTTCGATTGCGAAGAATGGCGATGCTGGCGCGGCTTAGCGGATCGCGGGGCCAAGTTCAAACGTTGCGATGCCGCAACACAGCCTCTTGGCCGCGGCGCCGGGCTCGGCCATGGTGGGGCCAATCAAGGAGAAGCAAGTGGCCACCGGTTTGTTTGCGTTGCTCGACAAGATCACCGCGATTGCCCAGGTGGCGGCGGCTTCGCTCGACGACACGGCCGCGGCGGCCGGCAAGGCGAGCGTCAAGGCGGCGGGTGTCGTCATTGATGATACTGCGGTCGCGCCGCGCTATGTCCATGGTTTCGAACCGGCGCGCGAACTGCCGATCGTCGGCAAGATCGCGATGGGATCGCTGCGCAACAAGTTGCTCTTTCTGCTGCCCGGTGCGCTGGCGCTGAGCTTTTTCGCGCCATGGGCAATCACGCCGCTGCTGATGGCGGGCGGCGCTTTCCTGTGCTTCGAAGGCGCCGAAAAGCTCCACGAGATTTTCCGCCCGCACCCCGAAGCAGCCGCTGCGCCGTCCGATGAAGACCCGTTCGCTCTTGAGGACAGCATGGTTGACGGCGCGATCCGGACCGATCTTATCCTGTCGGGAGAAATCATGGCGATCACGCTTGCCGATGTGGCTAACGCGCCGATCGCCGAACAGGCGGCGGTGATGGCGGTGGTCGGGCTGGGCATTACCGCCATCGTCTATGGCGCTGTGGCGCTGATCGTGAAGGCTGATGATGTCGGTGTGGCGCTGGCCCGCCGGCCACAGCCGCTGGCAGCGCCTTTGCGTATAATCGGGCGCGGTCTGGTCAACGGCATGCCGCCGTTTCTGCGGCTGCTGGCCGGCATCGGCACCGCGGCGATGCTGTGGGTGGGCGGCGGAATCGTTGTCCATGGCATGGAAGATTACGGTCTGGCCGAACCCGGCCACAGCATCCACCATGCCGCCGGGCTCGCAGCGGCGGCGACCGGGCCCATCGGGTCATTCACCGGCTGGCTGGTCGGCGCCGTCGGGTCGGGCCTGTTTGGGGTGCTGCTCGGCGTGGCGATCGTCGTGTTGTTGCACCTGCGCCCCGGCGCCAACGCCGGCCCTGGAGCGCAGTGACGCGTTCATTTTCGGTGCCCCTCAGCGAGGGCCGGAACGGCTCTGCTGGTGGCCCTTGCCCCCGGCCTTTCCGCCTCAGCGCCCGGTCTGGCCGCGGTGCATCAGCCGCGCATCGGCGAGTACCAGCGCCACCATTGCCTCCATTACCGGCGCAGCGCGGATGCCGACACACGGGTCGTGCCGGCCCTTGGTGACGATTTCGGTGGCACTGCCATCTTTCGCGATC
>JBMOFG010000197.1:0-4683 GCA_049314415.1 Polymorphobacter sp. | reverse complement strand
CCGCCGTCGCTCTCGCCGCAACCGTCCTGTTCTGGTTATGAGTCCTGAGCCTAGAAGCCAGGCGCATTTCATTCGCGCTTTCAAGCAGTCCATTGACATCACCCCGAGCAAACGCCCGAACGATGCAGCAGCAGTTCATCGCCTGGCAAGCATGTGAAAGCGCCTGAATCCCAATCTGCCACGGCTGGCGCGGTCCGGCCGACCAGCAGTATTGGCGGTTCGCCATATTGTCGCGTTTCAGCTGTTGACAGTATCCCCCCGCGCCCCACATAAGCCGGACAAATTCGCTCCGCTTTAAAGGTGCTTCTTGATCCGTCTTACCAATCTTGCCGATTATGCCGTGGTCGTGATGACTGCGGCGGCGCGCGAGCCAACGGTGCGGCTGTCAGCGGCGCGCGTCGCTGAAGCAACGGCGATCCCAGCGCCGACGGTCGCCAAGCTAATGGGTACACTGGCGCGCGCCGGCTTGCTGACCGCTTCACGTGGGGTGGCCGGCGGCTTTGCGCTGGCGCGCGATCCCGCGCTGATAAGCGTTGCGATTATTGTCGAAGCCGTCGACGGGCCGATCGCGCTGACCAACTGCCTGTCGGGGGAAACGCATGATTGCGCCATCGAGGGTCATTGCGCAGTGCGCGGCCATTGGGGGCCAATCAACCAAGCTGTGCGCGCTGCGCTGGCAGCGGTGACACTGGCCGATCTTCTGGTGCCTGCGACGGCGCGGCGGCTTGTGCCTGCCGTGTCGGCGGGCGAGGTGGTGGCATGACCGACAACAGTAACGCAATCGCAGCCGATCCGGTACAGGATGCCGAAGCGCGCGCCGCCGTGGCTGATCTCGCCACCTACAAATGGGGCTTCACCTCCGACATAGAATCGGAGATGGCGCCCAAGGGGCTCAATGAAGATACAGTTCGCTATATTTCGGCCAAGAAAGCCGAGCCACAGTGGCTGCTCGACTGGCGCCTGAAGGCATATCGGCGCTGGCTGACGATGGAGTCGCCCGATTGGGCCAAGCTCGATATCGCGCCGATCGATTATCAGGACGCCTATTACTACGCCGCGCCCAAGTCCAAGCCGACCATTGGGTCGCTGGATGAACTCGACCCCGAAATCCGCCGCACCTATGAAAAACTGGGCATTCCCATTGCCGAACAGGAAATGCTCGCTGGCGTCGAAGGCTCGCGTCGTATCGCCGTCGATGCCGTATTCGACAGTGTGTCAGTCGCAACGACCTTCCGTGCCGAACTGGAAAAAGCCGGAGTAATTTTTCGCTCGATCAGCGAGGCGGTCAAGGAATTCCCTGATCTGGTGAAGAAATGGCTGGGCAGCGTCGTTCCACAGCATGACAATTATTTTGCTTGCCTCAACTCGGCGGTCTTCAGCGATGGCACCTTCGTCTACATCCCCGAAGGCGTGCGCTGCCCGATGGAGCTTTCCACCTATTTCCGCATCAATGCCGCCAACACTGGCCAGTTCGAACGCACGCTGATCATTGCCGACAAGCGTTCGCACGTCAGCTATCTCGAGGGCTGCACCGCGCCGATGCGCGACGAAAACCAGCTACACGCCGCGGTGGTCGAACTGGTGGCGCTCGATGATGCCGAGATCAAATATTCGACGGTACAGAACTGGTATCCGGGCGACGCCAATGGCGTAGGCGGGATCTATAATTTTGTTACCAAGCGCGCCAACTGCCTCGGCAAGCGATCGAAGGTAAGCTGGACCCAGGTCGAAACCGGCAGCGCCATCACCTGGAAGTATCCATCGTGCGTCCTCAGCGGCGAAGATTCGGTCGGCGAATTTTATTCGGTGGCGGTGACCAACAACCGCCAGCAGGCCGACACCGGCACCAAGATGATCCATCTCGGCAAGGGCACGCGCTCGACGATCGTGTCGAAGGGCATTTCGGCGGGGCGCTCGCAGGGCACCTATCGCGGGCTCGTGCGCGTCGCAGCCAGTGCCGAAGGCGCGCGCAACCACACCCAGTGCGACAGCCTGTTGCTCGGTTCCGAGTGCGGCGCCCACACCGTGCCCTATATCGAAGTGCGCAACCCCTCGGCGATCATCGAGCATGAAGCTACGACGTCGAAGATCAGCGATGATCAGCTTTTCTATGCCCAATCGCGCGGGCTCGACACCGAAGCGGCGGTGACGCTGATCGTCAACGGCTTCTGCAAGGAAGTCCTCCAGCAGTTGCCAATGGAATTTGCCGTCGAAGCGCAGAAATTGCTCGGCATCAGCCTCGAAGGCTCGGTCGGTTGAAGCGCGCGCTGCTCCTCGCGCTGGCGCTTGCCGCCTGTTCACCGCCGGCGCCGCCCAAGCCGACCGAAGGTGCCGCGCAACAGGCAATAATGGAAAAAGCAACCAAGGCCTATGCCAAATGCATCGCCGATGGCGCCGCCAGCATTGCGCTCGGCGATGATCCCGCCGGCTCGATCGGCGACCGCGTCGTCATCGCCTGCAAGGCGTTGCGCAACACGCTGATGTCCGATGTCATCGCCTTTCACCAGATTGGCCACCCCAAGTTCAGCATCGCCCAATCAAAGGCCGTCGCCGAAGCCTCGGTTGCCACCATCGAGGACGAGCTGCGCCAGCAGACAGTGCTCACCATCTTCCGTCGCCAGTCCGCCGGCGCCGCGCCGACCGTCGCGGCGCCGATTGGGCCAGAGAAAGCCGCCAAGTGATCCTCATCGACAATCTTCACGCCAGCGTCGACGGCAAGCAGATCCTCAAAGGCCTGTCGCTGACCATCAACGCCGGCGAAGTCCATGCCATCATGGGCCCGAATGGCGCCGGCAAATCGACCCTGTCCTACGTCCTGGCCGGCCGCGCTGGCTATGAAGTGACTGGCGGCAGCGTGACGTTCTTGGGGCAGGACCTGCTCGCCATGGCGCCGCACGAGCGCGCCGCCGCCGGCGTCTTCCTTGGCCTCCAATATCCCGTCGAAATTCCTGGCGTGTCGAACCTGATGTTCCTGCGCACCGCGCTCAATGCCCAGCGGACGCTGCGCAGCGAGAAGGAAGCGAGCGGCGCCGAGTTCATGAAGCTGGCCAAGGCCGCCGCCGAAACGCTCGGCCTGCCGTTCGACATGATGAAGCGCAGCGTCAACCAGGGCTTTTCGGGCGGCGAGAAGAAGCGCAACGAAATGGTCCAGATGGCGGTGCTCGAACCCAAGCTGGCAGTGCTCGATGAGACCGATTCGGGCCTCGATATCGATGCACTGCGCGTCGTTTCGGACGGCATCAACCGCATGCGTTCGCCGGATCGCGCCACCCTGCTGATCACCCATTATCAGCGCCTGCTCGATTATGTCGTGCCCGATTTCGTCCATGTCCTGGTTGCCGGCCGCATCGTGCGCACCGGTGGGCCGGAACTGGCGCAGGAACTCGAACGCGACGGTTATGTGAGCATGGCGGCATGACAGCCCTAGCGTCTGTATCGTCGACACTGCCGAGCCGCCGCGACGAAGACTGGCGCTACAGCGATATCGCGGCGGTAGAACGGGCCTGGCCCGCTGCGGGCGAGGTTATAGACATAGCCGCCGGCGACCATACCCGCCGCATGATCGTGCAGGACGCCGCCATCGGCTGCGCCACGATCCGTCAGCTTGCCATCACGTTGGCGGCGGGGGCGCGGCTTGACCTGCACATCATCAACAGCGGCGGCGCCTATGGCCGCATCGCGCTCGATGTGACACTGCACCAGGGCGCGCATTTCGAATTCGGCGGTATCATCATCGCCCGGGACGAGCAGATACTCGAGATCATCACCACCGTCCGCCATGCTGGCCCCGGGGCCAGCAGCAACCAGATCGTGCGCTGCGTCGCGGGCGGCACCGCAACCGCCACCTATCTCGGCAAGGTTGCGGTCGCCCGCGCCGGCCAGCAGACCGATGCGGCACAAAGCTTCAAAGCGTTGCTGCTTGATCGCGGCGCCACCGCGAATGCCAAGCCTGAGCTGGAAATCTTTGCTGATGACGTCAAGTGCGCGCACGGCGCGACGGTTGGCGAACTCGACAAGACGGCGCTCTTCTACCTCGAAAGCCGCGGGCTGCCGCCGGCGATAGCCCGCGCGCTGCTCACCCGGGCCTTCCTGTCGGACGCGCTGGCCGGCATTGCCGATGACGCAGCGCGTGAAGCCGCCGAAGCGCAGGTGACGACATTGCTCGAGGCGGCGCTGTGAACACGGCGCTTGCATCTGTGCGGGCGGTGAGCCGCAAGGCCGATTTCCCCGGTCTTGCCGGCAACTGGGCCTATCTCGATACCGCCGCCACGGCGCAAAAGCCGCAAGTCGTCATCGACGCCATTGCTGCTGCCTATGGGCCTGACTATGCAACGGTGCATCGCGGCGTTTATGAGCGGTCCGCCACCATGACGCTGCGCTTTGAAGAAGCGCGCGGAAAGGTGGCCCGCTTCATCGGAGCCGCCTCGCCCAACGAAGTCGTCTTCGTGCGCGGCGCCACCGAAGGCATCAACCTTGTCGCCAACAGCTGGGGCGAGCGCCTCGTACCCGGCGACCGCATCCTCATCTCGGCGCTCGAGCATCACAGCAACATCGTGCCCTGGCAGTTGCTGCGCGACCGTCGCGGCATCATCATCGATGTCGCGCCGCTGACCGCCGATGGCCAGATCGACGAGGACGCGCTCGAAAGCCTGCTGACCCCGCAGACCAAGCTGGTCAGCATCG
>JBMOFG010000196.1:0-4696 GCA_049314415.1 Polymorphobacter sp. | reverse complement strand
TCGCTGATTGTCTTGCTGACATAGGATTTCGACACATCCATCCGGTCGGCAGCCGCGGTGAAGCTGCCAGCGGAAATGACGGTCAAGAACTCGTGAATACCCCGCCAGGCGGACACTCGTGTCTCCATCTACCCGTCCCGAGCATAGGAACCACGTCCCGACACAGCAAGGCCGCCGATCGCAGGTTGCCGCCCTATGCCGCCTGCTTGACGAAAAGCTGCTTGGCCGGGCCGATGCGCGCTGCGATCTTCCACAGCGCCGCCGCATCAATGTCATAGGCCGCCAGCGCATTGCCGCCGAGCATCCTCTGGATATCGGCATCGGGCAGGCCGCCAAGGCTGAGGTTCATCTTGTGGTGCGTGGCCGGCCAGGTGCCTTCGGGGTGCGGGTAATCGGTACCCCACAGGATCCGGTCGATGCCGATCTTGTAATAGGCTTCGGTCGAATCCTCGTCGGGCAGCGCCGAACAGCCGACATAGATGTTGCGCTTGAAATACTCGCTGGGCTTCATCGACATGTTGGCGTTGTAATCGCCCAGCTTGCCGGACGTATGCTTCACCGACGCCCTGATATCCATCAGTTCGATCATCCAGGGAAACCAGAATTCGCCTCCGGCCTCGGTGAACATCACCTTCAGATCGGGGTAAGCCTCGAACACGCCGCCGAACATCATCGACCACATCGGCCGGCTCATAAAAAAGGCGTATTCACAAAGATAGGTGCCGATCCAGCCCGGCTGGGTCATGTCATAATCGGGAGATCCGCCGCTGTGAAAATGCAGCGGCATCTTATATTCTTGGAGCAATGCCCACACCGGATAATATTGGCTGTGGTTGTACATTTTATAGCCGTCGGTGATAGCCGGGAAGAAACGCCCTTCAGGTTGTTTTTCTTGGCCCAGTGAATTTCCTTCAGCGTTTCCTCGATATCGAAAAGCGCCGGGATGACCGCCAAGCCGAGACGCCGGTGCGGATCATCCGCACAGAATTCGGCCAGCCAGCGATTGTGCGCCCGTGCGCCTGCCCATTGCAGTTCCGGTGTCGACGCATTCGGCTTCAGGCCTATGTCAGCGCCAAACGGCGGCGCATTGCGCTCGGTAATGCCATCGGGAAACAGCACTTCGGCGGCAACACCATCGGCATCGAGCACCCGGTTTCGGATCGCGCCGTCCCAGGCGCCCGCCAGCCCGTCGCCGACCCGCGCCCGCCATTTGGTATTGAAATCGTCGATCAGGAACAGTTTCTCGCGTTCCTCGCGATCCCTTACGCCTGCGGCGAATTGTTCGTCGAAGGCCGCGTGATATTTGGCATCCAAATAACCGCGATAGCGTTCCGGCGGCAGCCCGACATGGCCATCGGACGAAATGACAAGATATCTATCCATTGGCCCACTCCAGCATGTCGACCAGCCTGACCGCTGGCGCCAAAGTCACTTTTTGGTCTTGATGCGATGTTGCAACAAGGCGTCGATAGCGAACGCTCAGTCCGCGTGCAGAAACAATCACCGGCGGCGCCACCCGGCCAACACGACCCAGGCGGCGCCCGCTGCGGCCAGCAGGAACGGGGCGGTCCACCAGCGCTGGTACAACAGGATGGCAATAACCGGCGGCACGGCGATCGATGCACCGGCAATCGACGACACCGCCCCGGCGACAGCCCCCTGGCGTTCCGGCCCGACGGCAAGCGAAGCGGCAGCGGAAAACCCCGGCCGTGCGAGGCCATAACCGAAGGACGCAATCGCGAAACCGGCAACCAGCGTTGGCAGGCTGGCCGGCAGCAACGCGATCATGTTGCCGGCCAGCACGATCGCCGCACCGCCGCGTAGCATCGCCGGCGGCGAGGGCCGGACGAGCGCAACCAGGCCGAGTTGCGCCGCCAGTCCGCTGGCCGCGCCCAGCGACATGGTCACGCCGATCCACCATTGCGCCGTCGCCAGCCCGTGTCCGCCATGATCAATGATCGCAAAGCCCAATGTGTAAATGTTGATCGCCTGTGCCGAAGCGATGACCATGCCCTGCACCAGCAGCGGCCGCACCACCGGGTCGCGCCACAGCGAAGTGCCGGCTGCTATGCTCGCTGCGGCGAGCGGTGGGTCGTGCGGCAGCAACACCAACACGCCACCGATCAGTACCACGCCGGCGAGCGCGAACATCAACGGCGGCCCGGCGAGCCCGAACGGCGCAAAAATAAAGAAGGGCGCGATGGCCGGCCCGGCGATGGTACCAAGGCTGAGCGCACCGGCCATGGCCGACATTGCCTGCACGCGCGCCGCCCCGCCGCTGCGGTCCGCGACAAGCGCTTGGGCGGCGGTCGCAGCGGCCGATCCAAACAGGCCATAGCTCGACCGCACCAGCATGAAGACTGCAAAGATCGCCAGTGGCGGCGCCAGCGCGTGCAGGCCGCCCAGCACGACCAGTCCGCAACCGCCCATCGACACGCAGAACCCGCCAAGGCCGAGCAGCAGCATCGGCTTGCGACCCTGCCGGTCCGAACGGCGCGCCCATACCGGCGAAGTCAGCGCCCAAGCCAACGCCGACAGCGAGAAGGTCATCGCGATCAACGCGTCCGGAATGGCCAGCGCACGACCGATCGCCGGCATCACCGAAACCAGCCCCAGGTTGCCGACCGCGGTCATGAAGGTGACCGAAAACAGCAGCGCGAGCAGCGGCCGTGGCAGCCGCTGCTCGCCCTCGTGCAGCGGCCTCACCCCGACCATGATCAGAAGCGAATGCGGCTTTCAACGCCGACGGTGCGCGGATCGGCCCATTGCCGCACGGCCAGAACACCGAGATTGATGGCACTGTTCCAGAATTTCGTGTCGGTCAGGTTCCGGCCCCAGACCGCGAACTCGAACGTGGTTCCCTTGCCGACGGCGATATCGAACAGGCCAACGCGGGCATCGAGCGTGCCATAGGCGGTACGCGAAGCAAGTGGGTCGGGCGCAATAATGCCCCATTGCATCGACCGCCATGACCAGTTGGCACTCGCTTCTAAGGTCGCACCACCGACCGGCACGCGCCAGACACCGCCGATCAGATAATTCCATTTCGGCGCCAGCGGGATTTTGTAGGTCGCAGTCACATTCTCACCCGACGGCAGCACGAAATCAGTGTAGCGCGCATCGAGATAGCCGCCGCCAAAGTTGAGCGTCAGGCCTTCGAACGGCCGCAGACTGCCTTCGACCTCGACACCGGTAAACTTGGCTTCGCCCGCGTTGACGATGTTGGTCGTCACCAACTCGGGGACAAAGACGCCGGCCTGGAAATCCTTGTAGATCGAATGATAGAGTGCCACGCTAAGGCTGAGCCGGCGATCGGGCGTCGTAAATTTCGACCCGAGTTCATAAGACAGCAGGTCCTCGGGGTCATAGGGCGTGTTGAAGGCACCATTGGTTGACGCTGTATCGTTGATGCCGCCAGATTTGAAGCCGGTGGCGACGCGCCCATAGACCGTCCAATCCGGCTGCAACCGGTAAACCACATTGATTTCGGGATTGAATTTCGACCATTCGTCGCTGCGTTCGAGCGGGATCAGGTCCGAAGGACCGATGCCATTGGCACCCGGCCGGGCGCCAGCGGCAGGTTGGCCGCTGCGGGTAACCGGGGTGCCGTTCGCCGTCCGCTGAAACACGCCGGAGTTCGACGCTGCGGAATTGACGCGGAAATTGGTGTTGGCGAGAAACAACTCGCGAGCACGTTTGCGATCCGATGTGTAGCGCAGGCCAACGGAAACATCGAGCCGGCGATCGGCAAACCCAGGTGTCCATGTCATCTGACCATAGCCGGCGAACGACTTGTTGCCGCCGCCGCGCTCGCTCAGATCGAAACTATTGCCGCCAAGCTGAAAGTTCCAGCGCGGATTGAACACGGAATAGTCGTCATTAAAATAAAAGGCGCCGATCGTGTAGTTGACACTTTCCCCAGTGCCGATGACCTGGAATTCCTGGCTAAAGACATCATAGTCATTGTTGAGGATGAAGCGAACAAGATCGACCGTCGTGCCATCGAAATCCGATTGGCTGCGCGATCGCATGGTGCGCCGCGCGCTGATTGACCGCAGCGCAACATCGCCAAACATGGTCGACCCGAGATCGAGGTTGAGCGTCAGCGAATGACCCGTAGTCCGAAAATCGGATTGCAGTGCGCTTTGGGCAGCGACATCATCGCGGCCCGGCCGGTCGGTAAAAACTTCGCCGGCGATCAGCGGCCGCAGCGATGCCGGGAAGGTCGACGCGATCGAACTGATCGCCAGCATCGTCGGCCGGCCCTTGGCGTCGCTGATGTCATAGGTATAGCGCGCCGAAAAATTGCTGCTCGGCTCCCACAGGACATCGGCGCGGCCGGCGATCAGGCTTTGGCTGCCGAAATCGCGGTTGATCGCAGCGTTGCGCCAATAGCCGCCGTTATTGTTGCCGGAATAGGACAGCTTGACCTTGAAATTGGCAACAGTCGGCAAGTTGACCGACAAGCGGCTCTGGACGCGATCCCACTGCCCGTAGCTGAGCCAGGCGGTGCCGCCGAATTCCCCGGTCGGTTCAGCGCTGACCAGGTTCACGGCGCCGCCAATCGTGTTCTTGCCATACAGCGTCCCCTGCGGCCCGCGCAGCACTTCGACACGCGCCAACTCGACAGTATCAAAGGCCGCGCCAGTCGATTTGGCGATCGGAACGCCGTCCAGATAAATGCCGACTGGTTGGT
>JBMOFG010000195.1:0-4771 GCA_049314415.1 Polymorphobacter sp. | reverse complement strand
TGGCCTGCTTTTACTCCGCCCGAATGGCCTGGAATCAGACCGGCGTTGACAGATCATCAGATAGTTAGAAAGTCAGTGGCACTGGCCTATGTCTCGCCGTGAGCGAAGAATCCCGCGAGATTTATCTTGAATTGAGATCATAACGTCATATTGTCATAATGTCATATTGACAATAAACTAAAAATTTGCAACATGACCTTTCGGGAGATGACGAGATGGCTCAATTGGACGGCTGCCTAAGATTCTATCGGGCTCCGTTTGTCGGGCTGCTGGCCTTTCTGGCCGTGCTGCTTGCCAACCCAGTGATGCACAGCATTCGCGTCGCCGCGCGTCAGCTTTTGGCCCCTGCATATGACGGCCTGTTCAACCTTGCGCTCGGCGTGCTTGGTCTTGCCATTCTGCTCATAGGACTTCGCCGCGGCGAAGACGAGGTGCGCGGAACACTCACCGGCTTTGCCGCCGGTCTGTTGATCTGGATCGGCTGGGCTTCCTATCTTTTCTCTTATAACGATGTCGCGCTCGGGCGCCCAATGATGGCCATCACCCCTGAACAAAGCCGCCCGCTTGGGGTGCTCTTCATTCAGGGGTCGTTTGGCATCTGCGTCTCCACACTGCTTTTCTTCATCCTCAACCGCGACACCAAATGCAACGCGTTCCGATGGTTGCACCGCAAGCTGCATATCAAGCTTGGTCGGGCTGAAAGCGGCCAGCAGCGTAACTTCTGTCGCATCACCTTTATCGAAACGATTTACGTCACCTGGTTCTGCTACGGCTTCTCGCTGTTCCTGGGCGACCAGCGGTTCCTCGGCTATCACCACCCTGCAACCTATGCGATCGGCATCTTTCTTGCCGTATGGTCTCTCTATCTCGTCTGGAAGTTGACACGCTTTACTAGAGTTATGGCCGCGCTGCGCTACGCAATTCCCACCAAGGCTCTGTTCTGGATAGCTTTTGGTGAACTTGGTCCGCGTTATCACCTCTACCACGAGTTTTGGCTGCACCCGCTGAGCAATATCAAGCCAATGCTCGTCGTGCTTGCCTCCTTTTTGGTTTTGATTGGTGTCACCGCCTTCATGCCGCAACGCAAGCAAAAGCCTGCACGGGCGCCAAGTGCCGACACCTAAACGGTAAAACGACGATCAAAAGAACAATAAAAAGGGACAGAGGAATGAAATCTCGGCTTCAGGGAAGATTGATGCTGTTGCTTGCCGGCGTTGCAACGCCAGGAATGGCAGTCGGACAGACAATCGATGAGCGGCCATCGGACAACGGGGAAATTGTAGTTACGGCGCGCAAGCGCGCTGAGCGACTGCAGGACGTACCGATCAGCATCCAAGCGCTTTCAGGTACGGAAATGGAACGTCTTGGCCTCAAGGATCTCGAATCTGTTGCCCGATTCAGCCCCTCTCTGGTGTTTGATCGCGGCGCAAATCCTGAAGCGTCGACTATCGCCATTCGCGGCCTGTCGCCCACGCGCGGTCGTCCAAATGCCGCGATCCTGGTCGATGGCATCGATGTCACGAGCGAAGCGATCGGCTCGGCGGGCGGCGGCATCCTTCTTTCACAACGACTGCTGGATCTTGAGCGGGTCGAAGTGGTGCGTGGGCCGCAGAGCGTTCAATATGGCCGCAGCGCCTTCGCCGGCGCCATCCAATATGTGACAGCCAACCCGTCTGATGACTTGACCGCCACGGTTTCCGCCGAGGCCGGCAGCCACAACCGCTTTGCAGTGCGTGGCTCAATCAGCGGCCCGGTGATCGAAGGATTGCTAGGCGTTCGGGTTGCGGGAGCTGCGTGGAGCGAAGGCGGCTTCTATCGGGATCAGGCACTGTCGGCCCGGCTTGGCGGCGGTCACGGCACCGGGTTTGCGATCACCGCATTACTCACGCCTGCATCTAACCTCTCCTTCAAGGGCCGGCTTGACTACTTCGACGATAGTTTCCGCCCCGCTGCGCAATATCTGGTGCGTTCAAACACTGGTCTCATCAACAGCGCCAACAATACGGCGCTCGCAACCGCCGTGGCTGGCGGCGTAACGAGCAGCAGCGCCTTCGCGGGTTATCGCGGCACGATCCCCGACGCTAACCAACTCGGCAACCCACGCTATAGTCCCGATCCATTGACCGGACGCAGCTTCGAAGGCAGTCATCGCGAAGTGATGCGCGCCACGCTCGTATCGACCTTTGATGCCGGACCGGCGACTGTGACAGCCTGGACGGGCTATACTGACGGCAATTTCAGCAATCGCCAGGATTTTGATCAGGATGCCATTCTGGTTGGCCCGCCGGGTCAACAGACTGATAGCGCCAGTCGCTCATTCATCGCTGATTCGAATACGTTGCTCAAGCAATTTAGCCAGGAACTGCGTATCTCCACGGCAACCAACAAGCCAATCAGGCTCACGCTTGGCGGCCTTTACTGGAGCGAGGATTCATCCCGCCTCTCCCGAACTCTTACGGTAGCATGTGCCGCGACTATTCCTGAATGTGCCGGCGGCGCAGCCGGGCGCATCCCTTTCATCAATCTCGTTGATGATCCTGCCTCCCGCCGACTTCGCCACGGATCGGTTTATGGCGGCTTGGAATGGCAGGCAATGCCGACTGTGAAGTTCACGGTCGAAGGCCGCTATTCCTGGGAAAATGAGCGCGTGATCGGCTCGAACTGCGGTCTACCAACCAATCGCTTCGGGGTGCGATGCGGTGATCCGTTTGCAACTTCAGCGCAGGTGCCGCCCGTGTTCGGACCGTCGTCGCTGCTCGGTGATGGCCGGACATTGGCTGCGGCCTTTGCCGTTCCGGTGACAATGCGGACCAAGAACAACTTCTTCACGCCGCGTTTTATCGCGGAATGGAAAGCAGGGCCTGACGCACTGCTTTATGCCTCGGCGTCGAAGGGCGTTAAGCCGGGCGGCACCTCCACACTAGCAGCCGGCGCTTGGTTCGATTCCGATCTTGATGGTGACACTGACGAGGTCCACTTTGGTGCGGAGACTCTGTGGTCGTACGAGCTCGGCACCAAGCTGGGCCTGTTCGACAACCGCCTGCGACTGAACCTTGCGGGCTTTCTGCAGCGTTATGCGGACAAGCAGGTGGTGTCTCAGCGCAGCACGCCTTCCGGGTCTCCCGTCGCGGTGATCGAGAATGCCGGCAAAGCACGTGTTTGGGGATTAGAGGTCGATGCAAGCGTGAAGATTACGGAAGGGCTCAACCTGGGTCTCGCTTATACGTTCCTCGATACGCGCTACACGAAATTCCAGATTTTCACCGACACCAAGTCGAACATCATCGATGCCGGCGAATGCGTGGTAGTTACAATCGGCAAGCCCGTCTGCCAGGTCGATCTTTCTGGCAACCAGCTTGAAAAATCACCACGCCATTCGCTGGTAGGCACGGTCAGCTATGTACAGCCGCTGACCAAATCGATCCGGCTCTTCACCGAAGGCAATTTCAACTATCGCTCGAAGCGTTTCGTTGACCAGTGGAACAATCGCGTCCTGAAAGGTTATTCGCAAACCGACATCCGCCTTGGCCTGCGCACGGATCGCTTCGAAATTCTCGGCTACATCAACAATCTGTTTGATGACGACACGGTGCGCTCAGCCGACACCAAGACAGGTGATGTCGACCGCATTGGACTTGGCCTTAGTAGCGCGTCGCAAGTCGTTCTGGCCACCTTGCCCGAACCGCGCACATACGGTCTCCGTCTGAACATGCGCTTCTAGTCATGGCAACTTGAGCACTTTGCGGTCGGGAAACGGTTACGGCCCACCACCCGCTCCCCGGCCGCAAAGAATTTCCAAGGGATAGATTGGGACGGGGGGTTCTGTCAGAGGGATGTGGCAGGGCGGACGGACGAGTGCTAGCGGGTCTGGAATGAGCCGCAAGTCCAGAGCGAAGCCGTATAATCCTTTCCGGTATTTCCACTCCTCGCCCGAAGTGATCCGCCTGGTGGTCCTAATGTATGTGCGGTTCCCGCTGTCGCTGCGGAACGTGGAGGACTTGCTCTTCGAGCGCGGAATTGACCTTTGCCACGAAACCGTGCGGCTATGGTGGAATCGCTTCGGGCCGATGTTCGCCGCGGATATTCGTCGGCAGCGAGTAAGCCGAATGCGCCGGCAATGTTGTCCCATACGCTCACAGGAAAATAACCCCGGTTGCGGCGACTGGCGCAGGCGCTTGATTCATCGTCGCTGCTCCTATCGCCATGGCAAGCGCGACCATGCCGTCAATGCGGCCAGTCGATCGCGACTTGTCTAGTTTCCGATTGCCGGCGGGGTCTTTGATAACCACCGCGTTGCCGGCACACATGTTCAACACCGAGTGATTGCCGTGCCGCAGCCGCCCGTTCAAAATCTCAATCTCTGTCGATTGCAGCGCGGGCGACATCGACACATAGCCTTGCCCAAACTCATGCAGCGGCGTTGACAGCTCTGGATGTCGCTATATGCCGCAACCGGCGTTTGCTGCGCGATCGCAACGTTGCTTTCGGCCACGCGCGTCGCGGTCCAGCTGGTCCGCGAGCGTATCTGGCTGACGACAACCGGGTGGCGAGCCTGGGCCTTGTTGGGACCAAGGGTATGGTGGCGATGGCAAAAGACCTATTTGCTTTCAACGCCGGTGACGCTGGCGATCGTTGGAGCCTTCGCTTTCAGTCTGCCATGGGGTCGGTGACAGCAGCGTTGCCCCCTCGATTGTCAGCGGTTTAGCTTGACCCTGAGCAGCCGAAGCGCCGGAATCAGATGCGCGAGGGTCTCGATGGGAACCACGGGCTT
>JBMOFG010000194.1:0-4772 GCA_049314415.1 Polymorphobacter sp. | reverse complement strand
CGACCAGCACATCGCCATTGGGCAAGGCATAGAGCCAGCGCGGATGTGCCAGCCCGTCGGCAAAGGCCACCACCGCCAGCCCGGCGGCCGGCACCGGCTTTTCCCCCGCCGCCCAGCCGACGACCTTGGCAAAATTGACGGTCGGCAGCGGCGATTTCTTCGGTGCCGGCAAGGTCGGATTCGGCCCCTGCCCGGCGCTGACCGGCAGATCGGCCTTTTCGCCACAGGCGGCCAGCAACAGCAACGGCATCAACAGAAACAACGGGCGCATGGCGGGGAACTCCGGTTCAGGCAGCAGCGATACGTGCGATTGTAGCACGAATGACGTCACCGCGTTGCAGTGGCACGAAATGCGTCGTGCCCGAAAGCCGTTCCGCCGAAACACAGCAGCGATGCGCGGCAAAGCTGGCGAACTCCGCATCGCGCACGGTCGAGCCTATATCGCCGGCCACCAGCGCAAATGGCTGCTCAAGCCCCGCCAGCGCCGCCTCGATGCGGTGCGAGACGCCGCGAAAGGTCGCCGCTTCCCACGCCGGGGTGCAGGTGAGCGTGACACCGTCCGCCACGGTGTGCAGGCCGTCGGCGAGATAGGCCTCGAGATCGGCATCGTCCCACCCGGTGAACACGCCGCGCCCGCGCCAGCGATCGCGCGCGCTGGCGATATCGGCAAAATCGGCCCGCCGCCGCGCCGCACCATCAGCCATCGGATTGGCGGTCTTGATGCCCATGGCAAGCGCCTCGCGGGCGAGTTCAAAAGGGATCATCGGCGGATCGATGAGCACTAGCCCGGCGACGCGCTGCGGCGCGGCGACTGCCGCCAGCAGCGATGCCGAGCCGCCCATCGAATGGCCGGCAAGCAGCCAGCGTGCATCAGGAGCCACGGCATCGATCACAGCGATCGTATCGGCGGCAAAGTCTTCCCATTCCACGCAATCACCATCGGGTGCGCGCGGGTCAATGCGAGCGGTGCGGCCATGGCCACGGGCGTCGCTGGCGATGACGTTGAAACGGTCGGCGAGCGGTGCCAGCAGCCGCGCATAAAGCCGCGCGTGCATCCCCGTCGCATGGGCAAAGTGCAGCCAGGGCGCACCCGCCGGCGCCATATTCCACAACAGCGCGGCCCGCCGTCCGGCGCTGGTCTCGATCTCGATCTGCTGCATTGCGGCTCCTATCCCCTCGCGCTTCCTATCCGCAGCCATGTCCCGCCGCCAGCTTGCCTTTGTCACAGCCCGGTGGTTAGGCTTGAACATGATCCGGATCCCCGCAATCGCCCTCGCCCTTTCCGCCACCACCGCGCTCGCGGCGGCGCCGAGCGAGCGTTTTTCCGTCATCCTCGGCGGCAAGAATGTCGGGCATCTCAACGTCGATTCCAGCGGCAACCGCTCGGTCATCGATTACGATTACAAGAATAACGGCCGCGGCCCTACGATGAGGGAAACGCTGACCGTCGATGCCGCCGGGCTGCCGACGAGCTGGACCGTCGATGGCACGACGACTTTCGGCAGCAAGGTCAGCGAGCGTTTCGCGCAGAGCAGCGCCACGGCAAGCTGGACCGATTCGACCGGCAAAGGCAGCGCCAGAATCAGCCAGCCGAGCCTGTATATCGCCCAGAATGCCAGCGCCTGGGCCACCGGCCTATATGCCCGTGCCCTGATGCAGGATGCCGATGCCAGCCTGGCAGCGCTACCCGGTGGCACCGTGACGCTGAAAAAAGGCGAAACGCTGGCAGTCAACGGCGCCGGCGGGCCGATCGACATCACCCGCTACACCGTCTCGGGCCTCGATCTCGACCCCGAAGACGTGCTGCTCGACGCGACGGGCGCGATGTTCGGTTATGTCACACCCCAATTTGCCATCCTGCGCGCTGGGTACGAGGGCGAACAGACCCGCCTGCGCGAAATCTCGGCCAAGTGGTCGACCGACCGTTTTACACAGATCCAGGCGCGCGCCGCACACAAGCCCGGCGCGCCGCTGCGCATCACCAATGTCCGGCTGTTCGACCCGGTGACCAAGGCACTGACAGGCCTGCGCAGCGTTGTCGTCAACGGCACCGAAATCGCCGCTGTCGCACCCGCTGACAGCCCGGCCACCCCCGGCGAAGCCAGTATCGACGGCGAAGGCGGCACGTTGGTGCCCGGCATGTACGAAATGCACGGCCATATCAGCCAGGACAGCGCGCTGCTCAACCTTGTCGCGGGCATCACCACAGTGCGCGACATGGGCAATGACAATGAAGTTCTTGCCGGCATGATTGACCGGATCGAACGCGGCACCATCGCCGGGCCGCGCGTCATCCGCGGCGGCTTCATCGAGGGCAAATCACCGTTCAGCGCCAACAACGGCTTTGTCGTCGACAGCGAAGCCAAGGCGCTCGATGCGGTGCGCTGGTATGCGTCGCGCGGCTATTGGGCGATCAAGATCTACAACAGCATGAACCCGGCCTATGTGCCGGCGATGGTCAAGGAGGCGCACCGCCTCGGCCTCAAGGTCATGGGCCATGTCCCGGCCTTTTCGAGCGCCGATGCCATGCTCGACGCCGGCTATGACGAGATCACCCATATCAACCAGTTCATGCTCAGCTGGGTGCTCAAGCCCGGCGAGGACACGCGGCAATTGCTGCGGCTGACGGCGCTCAAGCGCCTGCCAGGGCTCGATCTCAACAGCGCGCCGGTGCAGCACACCATCAGGCTGATGCTCGATGGCAAGCGCGCTATCGACCCGACCCTCAACATCCATGAAATGTTGACCCAGAACCGTGATGGCCAGATTTGGCCGGGGTCGGTCGATGTCTATGCCAACATGCCGATCGGCTGGCAACGCGGCGCCCGGCAAGCGATGATCGATGTGTCCGCACCGGGCGACGATGCCGCCTATCGGGGCGCCTTCGACAAGATCATCAAGACCGTCGCCATGCTGCGGGAACGCGGCGTCTTCATCGTCTTCGGCACCGATACCGGCGGCTCATTCAGTTATCACCGCGAGCTCGAGCTCTATCAAAAGGCCGGCTTCACCCCGGCCGAGATCCTGGCGCGCGCCACGCTGGAAACCGCGACATATGTGGGCCAGGGCGACCGGCTCGGCTCGATCGAAAAGGGCAAGCTGGCGGATTTCTTCCTGGTCGCCGGTGATCCGGTCAAAGACCTGAAAGCGATCAAGGCGATCCGCATGGTGGTCAAAAACGGTGCCGTTTATTTCCCGAGTGAAATCTACCCCGATTTCGGCATCAAGCCATTCGCGACGGCACCAAAGCTCGTGGCACCCAAGCTCGTGGCAGCCAAGCCGGAGTAGCCGGCTCAGCCGGCCGCGTTCAGCCGCCGCAGGATCGCATCGAGCTTTGCCAGCATCGCCGGATCGCGCGCTTCGGGCGCCGTGATCAGCGCAGTATCGAGCACCGTATCGATCGGCGAAGCCGAGCGCACGGGCGGCAGCGACGTGACCAGCGCCACTATGGCAGCGCGGGCGATGGCGGCATTGGCGCCCATCACCTTGAGTATCTCGGCGACATCGACATCGCCGCCCTCGTGCCAGCAATCATAATCGGTGACCATGGCAAGCAGCGCGTAGGGCAGCTCGGCCTCGCGCGCCAGCTTGGCTTCGGGGCTGGCGGTCATGCCGATGATATCGCAACCCCAGGACTGGTACATGCGGCTTTCGGCGCGGGTCGAAAATTGCGGGCCTTCCATGGCGAGATAGGTGGCGCCGCCGTGCACGATGGCCCCCGCCGCGCGCGCTGCTGCACTGGCCAGCACGGTCAGCCGCGGGCACACCGGATCAGCCATCGGTACATGGGCGACCATCTGCTCGAAAAAGGTCGATGGCCGGCCCTTGGTACGATCGATCAGCTGGTCGACCGCGACAAAATCCCCCGGCGCAAAATCCTGCCGCAACGATCCTACCGCCGATACCGCCAGCACATCGGTGCAGCCGAGCCGTTTCAACACATCGATATTGGCGCGGGCGTTGAGCAGGTGCGGTGGCACGCGATGGCCGCGACCGTGGCGGGGCAGGAAGGCGAGCTCGACCCCGCCGATATGTCCCGTCAGCACAGCATCGGATGGCTCACCCCAAGGACTTTCCACCGTCTGCCAAACGGGGCTTTCCAGCACATCAAGGGCATAGAGCCCCGAGCCACCGATGATGCCGAGTTTCCAATGGCTCATGCGCTCATTCTCCGCGCGTCGATCGGCCAGCGTTCGAGGCTGCCGTCTTCACCGGCGACCCAAAAGGCGTCGTGGAGTGCGACGGTCGGGTCGACATGGCCGGGTTGCAGCCAGACCAGTGCGCCTTCGACCGGCGCGCCAACAGGCGCGGTTTCGGCATCGATAGCGTCGACCATCGCGACGGCATCGGCGGCGCTGCGCAGCCGTTCGAAATAGTCAGGGTGGACGATGGCGCCATGTTCATCCACCTGCGAGCGCCAGCGGCTGCCCGGCGCCGCCCCGGCGACAACACGCGGTGCCGGGCCATCGGTGTGAAAAGCCTTCAAGCCGGCATCGCAGGTCACGAACGCCTGGTGCTGTGTCGAAACCACATTGGCGGCCAGGAACAGCGCCGGCTGGAAGGCCCAATCGCCATCGGGGCCGTCGCAGATGCCATATTCGACGTCCATCAGCGCATAGCTGCCGGCCTGGATTTCGGTGTAGACCCCGCCCGCCAGATCGAGCGCACTGGTGCCGGTGCCGCCGCCGGTGACCACGGGCGGGGCCATGTCGGCCGCGACGAACGCTGCCACCACCGCCGCCAGCCGCGCCGAAGCCGCGTCATGGGCGGCG
>JBMOFG010000193.1:0-4791 GCA_049314415.1 Polymorphobacter sp. | reverse complement strand
CGTGGTGGGCATCGCCTTGTCGATCATCGCCGCCGGCCTTTGGGTCGGCCGGGTCGATCTGTCGGACACACCCTATCTTGGCGCGGCTCTGGCGCGGCTGTCGCCAGCTGAATCGCTGGCCATTTCGGTCACCGGCACCACAACGACCCTGCCATCGGGACGCCTGCTGCTCGAGGTGAAGGGCGTCATCCGCAATACGGGCACCGCCGCCGCCGATGTGCCTGATCTGCGCGCCAGCCTGTCAGGCCCTTCGGGCGTGGCGCTACGCTGGACCATCGTGCCGCAAATCCGCCGCCTGCCGGCCGGCGGAAAAACCGAGTACAGCAGCACCGTTACCGGTTTTCCGCCGGACGCACGTAGCGTGGCGATCACCCCGGCGCGATCCCGCCTCTTCTGAAACGACAGTTTCAAAAGCGCGCGTCGTCACCGGTCATCGGGCATTTTCGTCACCCTGCCCATCTTCCCGCTGGATTTGCCGCGGCCAGCGTGACAGGACGGCGGCGAAAGCCATAGGAGAAACGACCATGATGTTTGAATATAGCGACAAGACCAAAGCCTTGATCGAGCGCGTCAGCGCCTTCATGGACGAACATATCTATCCCAACGAGGCCCGCTATGAGCAGGAAGTAGCAGAGGGTGAGCGCTGGAAGGTGCTGCCGGTCATCGAGGAACTGAAGCCGGTCGCAAGAAAGGCCGGGCTGTGGAACCTGTTTCTCAACATCTGCGACCATGATGTGGGCGAATGGAAGGGCCCGGGCCTGACCAACCTCGAATATGCGCCACTCGCCGAAATCATGGGCCGCGTCGGCTGGGCCAGTGAGGTGTTCAACTGCTCCGCCCCCGATACCGGCAACATGGAAGTGCTGCGCACCTATGGCTCGGAAGAGCAGAAGCAGAAGTGGCTGAAGCCGCTGATGGCCGGCGAAATGCGCTCGGCCTTTTTGATGACCGAGCCGGCGGTGGCGTCGTCGGACGCAACCAACATTGAAACCTCGATCGTCCGCCAGGGTGATGAATATGTCGTCAACGGCCGCAAATGGTGGTCGTCGGGCGTCGGCGACCCGCGCTGCCAGATTGCCATCGTGATGGGCAAGACCGACCCAAATGCGCCGCGCCACAGCCAGCAGAGCCAGATCCTCGTCCCCATGGACGCCCCGGGCATCATCAAGCTGCGCCCATTGAAGGTGTTCGGCTATGACGACGCTCCGCACGGCCATTTCGAAGTGATTCTCGACAATGTCCGCGTGCCGGTCGGCAACATGGTCCTGGGCGAAGGCAAGGGCTTCCAAATCGCGCAGGGGCGCCTTGGTCCCGGCCGCATCCACCACTGCATGCGCAGCATCGGCGCGGCCGAACGCGCGCTGGAAAAAATGGTCAAGCGCCTGAAATCGCGCGTCGCCTTCGGCAAGCCGATTTCGGAACACAGCCTGTGGCATGAACGCATCGCCGATTCGCGCATTGCCATCGAACAGGCCCGTCTCCTGACTCTGAAAGCCGCCTACATGATGGATACGGTCGGCAACAAGGGCGCCGCCAACGAGATCGCCATGATCAAGGTGGTCGCGCCGAACATGAGCTGCCTGATCCACGACCATGCCATCCAAGCGCATGGCGGCGGCGGTGTCTGCCAGGATTATGGCCTCGCATCGGGCTATGCCGGCCAGCGTACTCTGCGCCTGGCCGACGGGCCGGACGAAGTGCATCGCGCCGCGATCGCCAAAAACGAACTGCGTCGGTATAATTGAGCATGGTTGGCGCGCAGTGCAGGCTGCGCGCCAACAATTGCAAGATTGGCCGATGAGGCTGAGGTGATCCGCCAGCCTGACTGCCCAAACCCGTCCAATGTAAGGCCGCGGCGCTGCCGCGGCCGTTCTTTTGCGCCGCGAACGGTTGCCTTTTCCCACAACCGGCTTGCGCCAGCCCGCTACCCCTGCTAACCGCGCCCTCCTACCGGACAGGAGAAGATCCTGTACACTTGGTCGTGCGGCCATGGCGGAACTGGTAGACGCGCAACGTTGAGGTCGTTGTGGCCGAAAGGCCGTGGAAGTTCGAGTCTTCTTGGCCGCACCAACCAATTAGCCGGTCCAGGGGAAACCCGGACCGCCCGGGACACGGCGGGAGTTCCCGCCAATGCTCGGGAACTGCGGGCTCGTTGCATCCCGACAAGCTGCGTCGGCCTGCCCAACACGCCCGCAAAACGACGGCTATAAGATTGCGCCCGACATGATGATCCGCGACAGCGGGCGCCGCTGTGTTGCCGCCTTGCTCCGCTTGGCCAATGGACAGTTTGGCACTCAGGATGGTGAGACTTCGGCGTTGCTCGGCCAGAACGAGCTGGCCGCTGTCGTCGATCTGTCACGGTCACGGCGGAGAGCGTGCTTGGGTTCGTCTATTTCCGTCGGCTGTGCCGGATAAAGCCAGCAAAAGGTCGGCGCCTTTCTCGCCGATCATGATCGCGGCGGCATTGGTGTTGCCCGATACCAGCCGGGGCATGACGGAGGCGTCGATCACCCGCAGCCCGGCAACGCCTTTCACCCGTAGCTGCGGGTCGAGCACGGCATCGGCATCAATGCCCATGCGGCAGGTGCCGACCGGGTGATAGCCGGTATTGCCGAAACGCCGGGCGTGATCGAGCAGTTGATCGTCGCTGCGGCAGTCAGCACCCGGCCAGACTTCGGTTTCAACAAGAGGCGCCAGTGCCGGGGTCGCCACCAGTTCATGCGCCATGCGCATCGCCCGCAACGACAGGCGTTGGTCTTCGGGCGCTGAAAGCCAATTGTGCCGGATGACCGGCACGGCATGCGGGTCGGGGTTGGCCAGTTCCACTGTGCCGCGCGATTCGGGACGCAGGACATTGGGTGCCAGCGTCAGGCCCGGCCATGGCGACAATCGCGATTTTTCGCCGCGCATGGCGGCATCAAGATCGCCGGTGACCGGCAGGCAGTGGAACTGCAGGTCGGGCCGGTCGAGCGCCGGATCGGATTTGACAAAGGCACCGACCTGCGCCGCCGGTATGGTCATCGGTCCGTCGCGGGTGGCTATGTAACGCAGCACATTCCACAACAGTCGGCCACCGGCCAATTGGCTGTTGTAGCTGTAGGCGCCGGCGCGCAGCCGCCAGCCCATGGTCAGGATGTAATGATCCTGCAAATTGGCGCCGACGTGCGGGCTGTCGTGCACAACGGCGATGTCCATGTTGCGCAGGTGCGCCGCCGGACCAATGCCCGACAGCATCAGCAGCTTGGGGCTGTGATAGGCGCCGGCCGATAGGATGACCTCGCGCCCGGCCTGAAGGCGTTCGATCCCCTGCTGTGTCTCGATCTCGATGCCGGTGGCGCGGCCATCGGTGATCAGCACGCGCCGGCACAGCGCCTTGGTTATGACGCGCAGGTTGTGGCGCGACAATATGGGCCGCACAAAGGCATCAGCGGCCGAACAGCGCCGGCCGTCGCCCACTGTTGTCTGGTAATGAAAGGCGCCGAACTGATCGTCGCCGTTATAATCGCGCGTTGCCGGCACGCCGATCTCGCCGAAAGCGGCAATCACGCGGTCATTGGTCGGGTTGCGGTGCCTGACCTCCTCGACCCGCAACGGGCCGGCATCACCGCGCAGGGCGTCGCCGCCGCCTGCAAAGCATTCGCTGCGCCGGAAATAGGGCGCGACATCCGCCCAGCCCCAACCGATGGCGCCAAGATTGCTCCACTGATCAAAATCGGCGTGTTGACCGCGCACATATAACAGGCCGTTGATATTCGACGATCCGCCCAAGCCGCGACCGCGCGGCAGCAGCATGCGGCGGTCGCCGATCGCGGGCTCCGGTTCACCCTGATAATGCCAGGAATGACCAAACTCATTGGCAGTCTTGCCATAACCGGCGGGCATCGAAACCAGAAAATTATTGCCGTCGTCACCTGCCTCGACAAGGATGACGCGATTGCCCGGATCGGCAGACAAGCGATTGGCCAGTACACAGCCGGCCGATCCCCCGCCGACAATGATGAAATCCGCGTCCATGCCCCACCCTGTCCTTCCGCCCGGCAAGCGCGCCCGGCACGGCGCCCGAAATGGGCGGCCAGAGCGTTCCTATCCCCCAGATAGCCCTCTATTATCGCAATGCGAGCTACGCGAGAGGATGAAGATGCCCATTTTGAGCCGTTGGTTGGTGCCACTCTCGATCGCTTTATGTGCCGCGCCGGCACTGGCGCAGCGTCCCGCGACGGCGGTGACGGCCGGAGAAGCAACCGCCGCCACACGTGCGGCGCTTGCCCGGGCGGCACAGGATCTGCCGGCCGAAGATGGCCAGGATTTCGAATTCGCGCAGCGCGGTTTCATCGCCACCTGGCCCGAGCCCGTCATCCGCCAGGCCAACGGCCGGCCGAGTTTCGACCTTGCCGGCAATGATTTCATCGAAGGCCCGGCGCCCGACACGGTCAATCCGGCGTTGTGGCGGCAGAACCGCGTCCTGCGCAACGAAGGCCTGTATCGACTGGCACCCGGCCTTTATCAGGTGCGCAACTTCGACAACAGCAATGTCTCCTTTGTCGAAACCCCGCGGGGCTGGATCGTCATTGATCCGCTGACCGTGGCCGAGGTTGCGCGCGCCGCCTTTGCGCTGCTGAAAAAGCATGTCGCCGACAAGCCGGTGGTGGCGGTGCTCTACACCCACACGCATACCGATCATTTTGCCGGGGTGGCCGGGATCGTCGATCCGGCCGATGTCGCGGCGGGCAAGGTGCAGATCATCGCGCCAAAAGGCTTTGTCGAGGAAGTGGTCAGCGAATGGATGATCGC
>JBMOFG010000192.1:0-4793 GCA_049314415.1 Polymorphobacter sp. | reverse complement strand
CTGCCGTTCATCGCGGTGGTGCAGGATAATGAATGGGGCGTTTCGACATCCAAGAAGGAATCGACCGCGGTCGCGCGCAATTCTGAGCGCGCCAGTGCCTATGGCATGGCGGGCGAATATGTCGAAAGCAACGATGCCGATGATATCTACCTTGCCGCCGAACGCGCCTTGGCGCGGGCGCGCAGCGGTGGCGGCGGGACCATCCTCGAGTTGCGTACGGCGCGGCTGGCGGGGCACTTCATGGGCGACCAGCAGGCATATATTCCCGAGCAGATGAAGCAGACCGACCCCAACCCGGTCTATCGCGCCAAGCTGATCCGCGAGGGCGTATTGAACGAGGCCGAGGCTGCCGCCATCGATGCGGCGGCAACCGCCGAAGTCGCCGAAGCCGTGCGCCTAGCGCAGGAGGCGCCCTATCCCGACCCGTCGGAAGCCTTTGACCATGTTTTTGCAGGAGCCGACGCATGAGCCGGATACTCACCATGGCCCGGGCCGGCCGCGAGGCGCTCGATTGGGAGATGGAACGCCGCGACGAGATTTTTGTACTCGGCGAGGATGTCTATAATTTTGGCGGAATCTTCGGCACCGCCGATGGTTTCGGCGCCAAATATGGCCCCGAACGCGTCATCAACACCCCGATTTCCGAAACCGGCTTCATCGGTATGGCCGCCGGCGCCGCTATGGCGGGCATGCACCCGGTCATCGATCTCGCCTACATCGATTTCATCGGTGTCTGCTACAATGTGCTGCTCAATACCGCGTCCAAAACGCACTATATGTCTGCCGGCCAGGTCAAGGTGCCGATGACGCTGATGATCGGCACCGGCGGCGGCTACAACAACGCTGCTCAGCATTCGCAGTGCCTGCACGCCACCGTCGCGCATATCCCGGGGGTCAAGGTTGTCTATCCCTCAAACGCCTATGATGCCAAGGGCATGATGCACGCAGCGCTGCGCGACCCCAATTTCGTCATCTACCTGACCCACAAGGGTACCGCCGGAGTGGGCTGGATGGGCACGCCGTTGAAGACAACGCTGAGCGAAGTGCCCGAGGAGCCATACACCGTGCCGTTCGGCAAGATCGCTGTCACCCGCGAGGGCAGTGACGTCACGCTGATCGGGCTTGGCATGTCGGTGCACGAATGTTTGAAGGCGGCCGATGAATTGGCAAAGGATGGCATATCGGCGCAGGTCGTCGACTTGCGCAGCCTGGCGCCGCTCGATCGCGACGGAATTTTTGCCGCGGTGAAGAAGACCGGCCGGATGATCGTGACGGACGAGGATTATCTGTCCTATGGCGTGTCGGGCGAAGTCATCGCATCGGTCGTTGAACGCGACCCGACGGTCCTCCGCGCCGCACCGGTGCGCATCTGCACGCCGGATATTCCGATTCCCTTTGCGCGACCGATGGAGCAGGCGATCCTGCCCCTCGCCGCGAAGATAGCCGATGCCGCCCGAAAGATGGTGAAATGACCGAAGTACGCGTACCGCTCGACCTGTGGGCGGAAGATGACAAGACCGGATCGATTGTCGTCTGGCTCTATCCCGATGGCGCGGCCGTCAAGGAAGGCGCGCTTATCGCCGAGATCCTCGTCGAAAAGACCACGCTCGAACTCTATGCCCCGGCGTCGGGCACGCTCAAGATCAATGTCGAACCCGAAGTTGTGATCGACAAGGGACAACTCGTCGCCACCATCGTCTGAACGCTGGCGATTTATTCTGCGTCCGGTCGATGCAGGCCCATTGGGATGGGGGCAGCGCCGCCGTCAGCCGGCCCGGGTGACTTTTGATTGCGTCTGATCATTCGCCGTTCAAGGACGTCCGCCGAGCGGGGCAACCCCGCCGCCATCATGCTGTAACTGGATATATTCGATGGTTAGCCCGCGCGTGTAGACCGGGCTGAGGAAGTTGCACAGGAATCGCCCGGCACCCTGGACATGTTCGGGTTCGAGCATTTTTTTACCTTCGGCGGCCAGTTCGGCTGCCTTGGTATCGAGGCTGTCGACGATATAGGCAAGGTGGTGCATCCCGCCCATGCCCTTGTTGAACTTGCGCAATGGCCCGCCATCGGGGATGACGAACTCGATCGGGCTGCCGCCATTGCCCGTAGTAAAGACGCATAGCGCGTGGAATTGCGGGACATAGCCGCGATAATCTTCCGCAAGCCCCAGCGCCGCCATCATCAGCGCCATTTCATCGAGGTCGGGCACAACGATGCCGACATGGTGGAGCACCGGCGCAAGGTTCATGGCAGGGTCTTTCCATCCAGCAGTGCCGCGATCTGCGGCGCCAGCCAATCCGATACGACCAGCGCGCCATCATGGTTGAGATGGGCGACATCGGAGAAATATTCGGGATGCGTCGAGACGAAGCCGGCGTCGAACACCGGGCCGAAACGTTCGTAAAGGGCGCGTTCCTGGATGACGCGGGGCCCGGTGTAATAGGGCAGAAACAGGAACGCGACCCGGCTGCCCCGCGCCTGCGCGGCGGCGGCCATGCGGCGGACATAGCTGCGTTCATCGCCGAATTCCTGATCGGCAACACGCGGCCCCAGGATAGGCGGGCGCACTCCCATTTCATAGCGGCGGACTCCGGCCTCCAGCTCAGCGACCGGCACGACGCGGTTGCGTTCGACGCGAATGCCGTCGCCGGTGACAAAGCTGTTGGTCGAATCATAGGCGGTGCCGGCATAGCGCGCCGGATCGAAGCGGGTGGGCAGGTCGAACGCCGCCGGGGCGAACTGCGCGGCGAACAGCCGCAACTGGCGATAGGGCAGATAAATCAGGTTCGACAGATAGTTGAGGTTGCCGACATAGGCCGGATCGATCACCGTGCCGGCCGGCGCAATATACTTATAGGCCGGATGGCCAAAGCGGCCGGGCTTTTCGATGACGACGATGATGATCAGCCGGGGTGATCGTTTCGACAGCAGCTCGTTTTCGACGACCCAGTGCAGGTCACGGCCATTTTCGGGCAGCGAGAAATTGACGACGCCCAGTGGCTTGCCGATTGCCGCCAGGCCTTGCTGCAACCTGGGTGCGGAAACGCCCGCGCCACCGCGCGACGGGCCGAGCAACACGATATCGATCGGTGCCGGATCATCATGGATGCGCTCATATATCCAGCGCAGCCGGTTTTGGATGGTCTTTTCCAGCGTCGACCAGCGCTGATACGGATTGTCGGGCAACGACCCCGCCAGCGCCGCGGCAAGCAGCGCCACGCCCAGCATGATCAGGACGCCGCGACGCCAGGGGATGATGGTCATCTTCGCTCCCCTGTCAGAAGTTGAAATAGAGGAACACGGCTTGGCCGCGCTGGATGAACATCACGCCGATGAACAGCACCACGCCGGCGAGCGCCAGCCCCGCCAGCGTCGGCGCCCAGGTCAATCGCAGCCGCGTCGGCGCCACATCGGCCCATTCGGACCAGTTACAGGCCGGATCGAAGCGCTGCATGATCTGCTGGGTATTGGGCATGAAGGCGATGATGAGGGTGGCGATGGTGATGATCGCGACAAATTCGGCATCGAAGCCGGGAATGATGCTGGCGAGGTTGAGCCCCTTGAGCCCGGCCATCGTCGCCCAGATCGATACGGCATCGCTGACGGTGGCGGCGCGGAACATGACATTGCCGAAAACGACAGCGAGCAGGGTGATGACATGATAGCCGGCAAGCTCCAGCCCCGTCGGATCGGCGAGCTTGATACCCTGTTTGCGTAGCGCCTTCCGGCGATTCTTGCGGCGCTCGCGCCAGGCTTCGTTGATGCAGATATAGCTTGCGTGCATGATGCCGAAGGTCACGAAAGTCCAGCCGGCGCCGTGCCAGATGCCTACGGCGACAAAGGTCACGAAGCTGGGCACGGCGACCCCGACGAGGAAGTGGCCCCACCCCGACAGGCCGCGTTTGGCAGCAAAGCGGTTGAGCGGCATCGCCAGCGGCTGGAAGATATAATCGACGATGAAGCGTTGCAGCGTCATGTGCCAGCGGCGCCAGTAATCGCTGATGTTGGCGGCGCGCAGCGGCGAATGGAAATTGAGCGGCAACTTGACCCCGAACATGCGGCCCAGCCCGATGGCCATGTCGGAATAGCCCGAAAAATCGAAATAGAGTTGCAGGGTGAAGGTAATGGCGGCCAGCCAGCCGGCGATCACACTGGGGTCGCTGTCGCTGGTAGCGGCGCCGAACAAGGGTTCGACAAGCGGCGACAATGTATCGGCGATGACGGTTTTCTTGAACAGGCCAATGGCAAAGATGACGAGGCCGATGCCGATATCGCTCCAGTTCAGCCGGGCAAAATGTGCCTTGGCGAGTTGCGGCACGATTTCCTTGTAATGGACGATCGGCCCGGCGATCAGCTGCGGGAAAAACGCAGCGAACAGTGAAAAATCCAGAAACGACATGCGCTGGGCTTCGCCCCGGGCGGAATCGATCAGATAGGCTATTTTCTGGAAGGTAAAGAATGAGATCGCCAGCGGCAGCGCTATCCGTTCGAGATTGAAATCGGTAGCCAGCGTTGCATCGGCGGTCGAGGCAATGAAATTGGCATATTTGAACCAGCCCAGCATGCCGATATCGACAACCAGGCCGAAGGTGAGCCACGCCGTTACTGTCGTTTTGCGCTGCGCCGCATGGGCGCGTTGGATGCGATGGCCGACTATGAAGTTAAAGACGATCGAGCCGAGCAGCAGCGGCAGGTGCACCGGCCGCCACCATGCGTAAAATCCCAGCGACAGAATCGTCAGCGCCAGCTTGGCGCCCCATTGGTTGAAGCGTCCGATGCCATAAGTGGCGATC
>JBMOFG010000191.1:0-4816 GCA_049314415.1 Polymorphobacter sp. | reverse complement strand
CACGCCCTTGCGAGCGCCAGCACCTGAAGCTGGTGCGTCTACCAATTCCGCCATCTGGGCACGGGGTAGAGGCGGCGGGTTAGGGGGCAGCGGCAGGCTTGTCAATCGACTGTTGCAGAAATCGTACTGAAAATCCGTCGATGTCAGGCAAGACACGGCGGGATACCCGCGCTAAAGGGCTGCCATGACCGTTTCTTTTTCCGCGCTGGCGCCGGGTGCGCTGGTTACCGTCGTTGGCGGCTCTGGTTTTCTGGGCCGCTACATCGTGCAGCGCCTCGCCGAGGCCGGGCTGCGGGTGCGCGTCGCCGTGCGCCATCCCGAAACGGCACTATTCCTGAAACCGCTTGGCGGCCTGGGGCAGATCCAGCTCGTGCGGAGCGGCATCACATCTGATGAGCAGATGGCCGCCGCCTTTGATGGCGCGGCAGCAGGGGTTAATCTCGTTGGTATTCTGGCTGAATCGGGCACGCAGCGTTTCGACGCGGTGCAGGCCGAAGGCGCCGGGCGCGCGGCGCGCGCCGCCGCTGTCGCCGGGGTGCGTCAGTATGTGCAGGTTTCCGCCATCGGCGCCGATGCCGCTTCGGCGGTGCCCTATGCCCGCAGCAAGGCGCAGGGCGAAGCCGCCGTGCTCGAGGCGATCCCGACCGCAACGATCCTCCGACCCAGTTTGGTCATCGGGCCGGAAGACCAGTTTCTCAACCGTTTTGCCGCGATGGCGCAGTTTTCGCCTGTCCTGCCGGTGATCGCCGGCAACACGCAGTTCCAGCCGGTGTTCGTCATGGATGTCGCGGCTGCCGTTGTCGCCGCGCTCAACACCCCGGCGGCGGCCGGCCGCACCTATGAACTTGGCGGGCCCGATGTGCTGAGCTTTCGCGCCATTCTCGCCATGATCAATGCCGAAACCCGGCAGCAGCGTCGACTGCTCGAGGTGCCGGGCTGGATCGCCACGTTGATGGGTAAGCTCGGCGATGTGCTGCCCTTCATGCCGATGACATCGGATCAGCTTACCATGCTGGGCAAGGACAATGTCGTAACGTCCGGGATGCCGGGCCTTGCTGACCTTGGGGTGCAGCCGACGCCGATGGCGGCATTCGTGCCGGCGATGCTCGAACGCTATCGCCCCAGCGGCCGCTTTAACCAGAACGCGCCTTCGGCCTGAAGCGCGGGGACCGCGCGGAGTTTTCATGCAGCAAAGCCTTTTCGACGTCATCCTGCTCGGCATTGTCGAAGGCTTGACCGAATTCCTGCCGGTGTCGTCGACCGGCCACCTCATTCTCGCGGGCGAGCTTCTGGGCTTTACGGGCGATGGCAATGCCACGTTTGAAATTGCCATTCAGTCGGGGGCAATACTGGCAGTCGTCGTGGCTTATTGGCGGCGTTTCCTCGATGTCGCCATCGGCCTGTTCGGGCGCCAGCCGGGGGCCATTGCCTTCATTCGCAATATCGTGCTCGGCTTTGTGCCCGCCGGTATTGCCGGGGTGCTTTTCATCAAGGCGTTCGAAGCGATGCTGCTCAGTCCGATGACGGTGGCGGTGGCGCTTATCATCGGCGGCTTTGCGATCCTGTGGATCGAAAGGACCGCCAAGCCGCCGGTCATCGACAGTGTCGAAACCATGCCGACGCGATCGTCGCTGCTCGTCGGCATCGGGCAGTGCGTGGCGATGATTCCGGGCGTCTCGCGGTCGGGCGCGACCATAATGGCGGCGATGCTGCTGCGGATCGACCGCAAGACCGCGGCGGAGTTCAGCTTCTTCCTCGCCGTCCCAACGATCGGTGGGGCGACAACGCTGCTGCTGTGGAAGAATCGCCACAGCCTCGACGTCAGCCAGTGGCACGATATCGCCGTTGGATTCGCAGTGTCTTTCATCGTTGCGCTGGTGGTGGTCAAGGGCTTCGTCGCGATTGTAAGCCGGTTCGGCTTTGCGCCCTTCGCCTGGTACCGGATAATCCTGGGCTCGGTGGCGCTGATTTGGCTGTTGGCAAGATAGTTCCGATAACGGACCAATTATGCGGGCTCGGTCCATCAAAACTGTCCAGCATGCCCATAATAGGTAATATATACTGTCCTATTTGCAATTATTTGCGTGACTCGTCGGATCGAAACCGTTAATTCGCCCGCTCGTAAAGGGGCGAGAGCGATGGCTGATATCAAGATGCTGCAATTTACCAGCGCGTCGCAGGCCTATCCGGCCAAGCGCGTTGCCAGTGACCGGACGCAGGATTTTCTCGAAATCGCTCGCCCCTATATTATTGCCAAAGCCGAGGAGCAGGCTTCGCGCTGCTCGCAATGCGGCGTGCCCTTCTGCCAGGTACATTGTCCGCTCCACAACAATATCCCAGACTGGTTGAAGCTGACCGCCGAAGGCCGGCTGCAAGAAGCCTATGAACTGTCGGCTGCCACCAGCACCATGCCGGAAATCTGCGGCCGCATCTGCCCGCAGGACCGCTTGTGCGAGGGTAATTGCGTCATAGAAAAGGACTTCGGCAGCGTCACCATCGGCTCGGTCGAAAAATTCATCACCGATACCGCTTGGGAGAATGGCTGGGTCAAGCCGGTGCGGATCATCGCCGATCGTTCGGCGCAATCGGTCGGCATCATCGGTGCCGGCCCGGCCGGGCTGACCACCGCCGAATATCTGCGCACAAAGGGTTATGAGGTGCATGTCTATGACCGCTACGATCGTGCCGGCGGACTGCTGACCTACGGCATCCCCGGCTTCAAGCTGGAAAAGCCCGTTGTCATGCGTCGCGTCGACCGGTTGAAGGACGCCGGCATCGTCTTCCACCATGAATTCGAGGTCGGCCGCGACGCGTCGCTCGCCGAGCTGCGCGACCGGCATGATGCGCTGCTGGTCGCCACCGGTGTCTATACGCCGCGCGCCGTTGCCGTGGTGGGGGCCGATGGAAACACGGTCCTGGAGGCACTTGATTATCTCACTGCGTCGAACCGCGCCGGTTTCGGTGACAGCATGCCCGATGCGGCGCGCTTTGATGCCAGCGGCAAACATGTCGTCGTCATCGGCGGCGGCGATACCGCGATGGACTGTGTGCGCACCGCGGTCCGCCAGGGCGCGGCGAGCGTGAAGTGCCTTTATCGCCGTGACCGCGCCAACATGCCGGGCTCGGTTCGCGAAGTCGCTCATGCCGAGGAAGAAGGGGTGGAATTTGTCTGGCTCGCAGCGCCCGCGGCGATCACGCCGGATGCCGTGACCGCCAGCCGCATGCGGCTTGGCCAGGCCGGGCCCGATGGTCGGCGCGCCCCCGAGGTCGATCCGGGCGGCGATTTCACCGCGCCCGCCGATCTGGTCATCAAGGCGCTGGGTTTCGATGCCGAAGATTTGCCCGGTCTGTTCGGCGCACCCGACCTGTCGGTGACACGCTGGGGTACGCTGCGCGTCGATCACAAGACGATGATGACCTCGTTGCCGGGTGTATTTGCGGCGGGGGACATCGTGCGCGGTGCCTCGCTCGTTGTCTGGGCAGTGCGCGATGGCCGCGATGTCGCCACCCATATGCACCATTATCTGCGCGCCCAGATTGGCGCTGCCGCTGTTGCTGCCTGAGGAGAAGAATTGATGCTCAATCTGCTCACTGCCGTTGTCGTGGCCGCCGCTCCTGCCGCGGCGCCGCCATCTGTCGATCCCGCAGCGATGGCTGCCGCAACGGCGCTGGTTCGCCAGCTTGATGTACGCGGGCAATTTAATCGTGTGATGGCTCAGAATGTCGCCGCAATGCGCAGCGGCTATGCCATGCGGGCGCAACTGGCGCAGCAGCCCGGCTTTGCGCAGGCCTATCGGGCCAACAAGGCAAAATTTGATCCGGTGTTGCAAAAGGCCGGCGCTATCGAGGCAGAGGTTGCCCAGAAGGTGATCACCGCCAATGTCGATGCCGTGGTCGCCGAGACGGCGCGCGTCTATGCCCGCAACTATTCGACCGCCGAATTGAAGGGGCTGGCCGATTTCTACCGTTCCCCGCTGGGCAAGGCGCTTTACACCCGGCAGGGTAAGGTGACCGCGGAGATCAGCCGCGCTTCGGCACAGATCATCGGCACCAAGATCCAGGCTGCGATGCAGGCCAATGCGCCGCGCTTAAAGGCGGCGCTTGCGCCGCTCAACAGTCCGGCGAAATAAGGACGTCTCTGGGATGACCATTTCCTTCACTGCTTCGGCCGCCGAACGCGCCCGCATTGCCGACGTCGGCATGTACCGGCCCGACATGGAATCGGATGCCTGCGGCGTCGGCCTGATCGCCGCCACTGATGGCAAGCCGTCGCGCCGCGTCGTCGTGGCGGGCATCGAAGCCTTGAAGGCGGTATGGCATCGCGGTGCCGTCGATGCCGATGGCAAGACTGGCGATGGCGCCGGCATTCATGTGGAACTGCCGCTCGATTTCTTCCACGAACACATCGGCCGTGCCGGCCATGCGCCCAAGCCCAACCTGCTCGCCGTCGGCCAGGTTTTCCTGCCGCGCACGGATCTGGGGAGCCAAGAAACCTGCCGCACCATTGTCGAATCCGAAATCATTGGTTTCGGCTACAAGGTCTATGGCTGGCGCCAGGTGCCGGTCGATGTGTCGGTGATCGGCGACAAGGCGATGCTGTCGCGTCCCGAAATCGAACAGATCATGATTGCCGGGCCGCTGCCCGATCCGGCGCTGGGGGCCGAAGGCAAGGCGGCGGCGATCGAGGCCTTTGAAAAGGACCTCTATCTCATCCGCCGCCGCATCGAAAAAAAGGTCATCGAAAGCCAGACCCAGGGCTTCTACATCTGCTCGCTGTCGGCGCGGTCGATCATCTACAAGGGGCTGTTCCTCGCCG
>JBMOFG010000190.1:0-4828 GCA_049314415.1 Polymorphobacter sp. | reverse complement strand
ATCATCGTTGCGGGGCGGGCGCCGAGCAGGCTCCACATCGCCATTTCATAGGCGCCGGTGTCCGATGCCGGCACGATGCCGATACGGTGGGTGCTGGGAACGTTGAGGATTTCGCGGGTCAGGTCGATGGCAAGCTTCAACCGCGTCTTGCCGATCTTGGACCGGTGTGACCGGCCGAGCGATTCGGTGGCGAGTTGGGAAGCGTTCCAGCCGGGACGTTTGGCGCAGGGCCCGGACGAAAAATGCGCACGCGCCGGAAGCGCGGCAGGACGATCAATCATATTCTCTCCTTACAGAGAGCTCGCGCGGCGTTGGGACCGCGTGGCCCGCCGCCGGTCATAGGGTCGTTTGGCGGCGGGTCAAGCAATTGTTCAAAGCACGGCTGCCGTCGCCCGCGCCAGATCGGCATGCAGTCGGTACAGCGTTTCGGACGCGGCGCTGCCGTTGACGAAGCAGGCGATCAGGAGCGGCCCCGCCGCCGAGCGCCGGGGCCAGACGATGGCGATATCATTGACATTGCCATTCGACCCGGTGCCGGTCTTGTCGCCGACCTTCCAGTCTTTCGGCAGACCGGCCCGTAGCCTGGTGTCGCCGGTGGTGTTGGCGACGAGCCAGCCGATCAAGCGCGCCCGGCTGGCAGATGACAGCGTCGGCCCGAGCAGCAGGCGTTCCCATGTCGCCAGGATCGCATCGGGTGAACTCGTGTCGCGCGGGTCGCCGGGCAGGGCTTCGCTCATCATCGGTTCGTTGCGATCGAGCCGGGTCACCGGATCACCGATGCGGCGCAGGAAGGCGGTCAACCCGGCCGGGCCGCCGATTGCTGGCAGCAGCAGATTGGCGGCAGCATTGTCCGAATAGATCATCGTGGCTTCGGCCAGTTCGGCCAGCGTCGCCGTGCCGCCGACATGTTTTTCCGACACCGGCGAAACTGCCAGAATATCGCTTGCCCGGACGGGGATGGCCCGGTCGAGCCTGTCCTTGCCCTGATCGACGCGTTCCAGAATGGCGGCGACGAGCAGCATCTTGAAGGTGCTCGCCATCGCGAAACGTTCGCCGCCGCGATGGCTGAAGCGCCGGCCGGTGGCCGTATCGTGCACGGCTAGCCCGATGCGGCCGCCGGCGGTTCTCTCCGCCGACGTGACCGCGGCTCGCAAGTCCAGTGGTGCGGCGGACCGCGCCAGACCGGGGGTGGCCGCCATTGCCGCAGCCGTAAGGACAAAGGTACGACGTTCGATCATGGCGGGCCTTTTCTTGCTGCGGTATCTTGCGGGGCGAGGTGATACCACGCAAGCGCCAAGATTGGTTTTGACGGCAGCGGCAGCGGGCGCGACAAGCAGGCAGCAGCGTCAACGCCGAGGGAAACGACCGCATGATCGATTATGATGGACAGGTGGCACTTGTTACCGGCGGCGCATCGGGGATCGGCCGGGCGCTGGCGCTGGCCTTGGCGGCGCGCGGGGCCCGGGTGCTGGTCGCCGATATCGATGGCGATGGTGCAGCGGCGACTGCGGCGCAGGCAGGCGGCGCCGCGTTGCAGGTCGATCTCGCCGAACCCGGCGCGGCAACCGGGCTGCTCGATCGTGCCTGGGGACTGGCCGGCAAGGTCGATTTCATCGCGTCGAACGCCGGCATGGGCAGTGGCCCGGGCCCGAAGCGTTTGCTGAAGGCCGATCTCGATGCCCCACGGGTGGCGGCGATGTTCGAAGTCAACATGTTCGCTGCAATCCGGTTGGCACAGGCCTATGTGCCGCGGCTCGACGCCGCCGGCCGGCGCGGCCGGCTGATGATCACCGGCAGCGAAAATTCGCTGTCGATGCCGGATGCGGTGCAAAGCTTCGGGCTCGGCCTCTATGCCGCATCCAAGCATGGCGTGCTGGTGCTGGCGGAATGGCTGCGTGCCGAATGTACCGGCGGCGGCAAGCCGCTCGATGTTCATGTCCTGCTGCCGGGCGGAGTCTATACCGGGATGACGGCGGATGGGCTGGGGCCCGACCCGGCGGGCTGGCCAGTCGACATGCACATCATCACGCCTGATCGCTGCGCCCAGATTGCGCTCGCCGGGCTTGATGCCGGGCTGTTCTGGATTCCCACCCACCGCCATCTCGTCGGCGACATGGGCCCGCGCTACGTAGGGGTGGCTGAAGCGGTGCGCGTGCTGGGGCTTTAGCTGTTGCCCCGCGTCAGCTGTTACCGCGGGTCGGGCTGATGCCGCCCATCGTCAGTCCGCCATCGACAATGAACTCGCTGCCGGTCGAATAGCTGGCTTCGTCGCTGGCGAGATAGAGCACCAGATTGGTGACTTCTTCCGACCGTGCCATGCGGCCGAGCGGATAATCATAGCCCTGGGTGTTCAAACCTTCGGCCATCGGCGTATCGATGATGCCGGGGTGGACCAAATTGCAGCGCACACCAAAGGGTGCCTGTTCGGCGGCGACCGCCTTGGTCAGCCCGCGCACCCCGAATTTGGAGGCGACATAGGCCGAGCCACCCGGCGCGCCGCGCAAGCCTGCCACCGAGGAAATATTGATGATCGAGCCGCTGCCGCTGGCGACCAGCGCAGTGGTGGCGGCGCGGATGCCGAGGAACACCCCGGTCAGGTTGATGTCGATCATGCGCTGCCACAGGTCGAGCGGGTGATCGACGATGGCGGCGCCGCCGAAGATGCCGGCATTGTTGACGAGGATATGCAGTCCGCCGAAATCGGTGACGCACAGCGCCACCGCCGCTGCCCAGTCATCGGCCTTGGTCACATCGAGCCGGATGTAGCGCGCATCGGCGCCGAGTTCGGCGGCCAGCAGCGCGCCTTCGGCATCAAGGATGTCACCGAGCACCACGCGGGCGCCTTCGGCTATGAAACGCCGTGCGTGCGCCGCGCCCATCCCGCGCGCGGCGCCGGTGATGAGCGCGACCTTGCCGGCAATGCGGCCGCTGCCGGTCATTCCGCGTCCTCGCTGTCTGAAACCCGCGTCATGGTCAGCTTGCCGGCCTTGACGACAAAGCCGAGATTGCCTTCGACCAGCGCCAGCGCGTCCTTGCCGAAGATGTCGCGGCGCCAACCGGCGAGCACCGGCAGTCCCTCGGTGACGCCGGCCGCAATCGCATCGATGTCATCGCCGCGCACGATCAGTTTGGGAGCGACGCCACTTTCCTTGCTGCGGATCTTGAGCAGCAGCTTGAGCAGATCGGCGATCAGCGCGCCCTCCGAAGACAGCCCGGGCCGCTGCGGTTCACGCGCCGGCATTTCATCGGGCGAAAGCGGCTCGGCATCCTGCAGGGCGCGGATCAGCCGGTCGCCGATGGCGTTGCTGCCCCAGGCCGCCGACAGGCCGCGCACCTTGGCGAGATCGGCCTGTGACCGGGGCGGGCTGCCGGCAAGATCGCCCAGCGTTTCGTCCTTCACGATACGGCCGCGCGGTACATCCTTGTCCTGCGCCTCAAGCTCGCGCCATTTCGCCAGCGCCTTCAGCCGGCCGAGCACATCGGCCTTGCGGCTGGGCAGGCGCAGTCGCAACCAGGCTTTTTCGGGATCATTGGCATAGGTGGCCGGGTCGCAGACGCGCGCCATTTCATCATCGAGCCAGCCGCCGCGACCGGTACGGCGCAATTTGTCGACCATCTTGGGAAACAGCGTCGCCAGATGCGTTACATCGCCGATGGCATATTCGAGCTGGCGGTCATTGAGCGGCCGCCGGCTCCAGTCGGTGAAGCGGGCGCCCTTGTCGACCTGATGGCCGAGATAGGCAGCGACAAGATTGGTGTAGCCGATCTGTTCGCCCAGCCCCAGCGCCATCGCGGCAATCTGGGTGTCGAACAGCGGCGCCGGTGTCCTGCCGGTCAGATTGTAGATGATTTCTAGGTCCTGCCCGCCGGCATGGAAAACCTTGAGCACCTCGTCTTCGACCAGCAGCTTGAGCAGTGGGCCAAGGTCGATGCCCGGTGCCTTGGGGTCGATCGCCGCCGCCTCGGTTGGGGATGCGACCTGCACGAGGCAAAGATCGGGGTAATAGGTGCTTTCCCGCATGAATTCGGTGTCGACCGTGACAAAGTCCGCCTCGGCGAGACGCTTGCACAAGGCGGTAAGAGTTTCGGTGTCGGTGACCAGCGGATGAATGAGCATGAACCGCCATAACCCAGCCGCTCGCGCTTGACAAAGCGGCAGGCTATGTGTGTCACGCGACATTCTGATTATTGTTCCCGAATTGCCCGGATTTTTGTTCTATGCACGCTTATCGCACTCATGATTGCGCCGCCCTGCGCGCCACCGACGCCGGCAGCACAGCCCGGGTTTCGGGCTGGATCCACCGCAAGCGCGATCATGGCGGCGTCTTGTTCATCGATCTGCGCGATCATTTCGGCCTGACCCAGATCGTCGTCGGCCCCGGTTCCCCGGCGTTTGAAACGCTCGACCGCGCCCGGCTGGAGTCGGTTGTCACTGTTACCGGCGATGTCGTTGTGCGCGAAGGCGGTGCGGTAAATGCCAATCTCGCCACCGGCGATATCGAAGTGCGCGCGCAGACGGTGACGGTGCAGTCGGCGGCGACCGACCTGCCGATGCCGGTGGCCGGCGATGCCGAATATCCCGAGGATATCCGCCTCAAATACCGCTTTCTCGATCTGCGCCGCGAACGGCTGCACGCCAATATGATGCTGCGTTCGGGCGTCATCGCGAGCCTGCGCCGCCGCATGATTGGCCAAGGCTTCACCGAATTCCAGACGCCGATCCTGACGGCTTCGTCACCCGAGGGCGCGCGCGACTATCTCGTGCCGAGCCGCGTTCACCCCGGGAAGTTCTACGCACTGCCTCAAGCCCCCCAGCAGTTTAAGCAAC
>JBMOFG010000189.1:0-4833 GCA_049314415.1 Polymorphobacter sp. | reverse complement strand
CCACAGGATTTGCTGTCGGGTGGCCGGGCGGGGGAGCGGGCTGGTGCCGACGTCGCCGCAGAAAATGGTTGGGCCGAACGCCGCAAGCGGGTGGCACGCGAAACCCAGCGGCGCAGCGTCGCTCATGCCGCCGCCGGCTCCACCGACATGGCAGCGGCGCCCTTTGCCAATCTTGCCAGCGTCTACACCGATCCGGTGCGGCTGATGGCCGAAAAGGCGCGGTTGTTCGGCGGCGACATGCCGTTGCTTGCGGGCCTTTCGGTTGACATGCCAAAAGCGGGCGACCGGCTGCTGTTTGAAGAAACCGGCACCCCCATCATCATCCTGCGCGGTCGCGACGGGGTGGCGCGCGCCTTTCTCAACATGTGCACCCACCGCGGCGCCAAGCTGGCAGCCGATTGCACCCCGGCGGCGCGGCTGGTCTGCCCGTTTCACGCCTGGAGCTTCGATCTGGCGGGCAAGCTGCTGGCGCTGCCCGGCGCACGCGGCTTCGAGGGACATGACAAGGCCGATCTCGGGCTCATCCCGGTGCCCTGCCACGAATGGCAGGGGATGATCTTCGTGCAGCCGCGCGCCGGCGCCGAACCGGTCGATATCGAAGCCTTCCTCGGCGATTTCGCCCCCGAACTGGCGCAACTCGAACTCTGCCGTGCAGAACCCGTCAAGGCCGGCGAGATGCGTGCTGCGTCGAACTGGAAATTCGCGCTGGATACCTATGGCGAGGGCTATCATTTCGCCACGCTGCACGCCTCGACGATCGGCCAGACGCATTTCAACGACATGTGCGTCTACGATCGCTTTGGCCGCAACCACCGCATCAGCTTTCCCGACAAGGGCAATCTGGCGCTGGTCGGCGTGCCCGAGGCGGATTGGCCCGAGGTCGATTATGGCGGGGTGCATTATCTCTTCCCCAATACCGTGCTGTTCATCGGCTCGATTGAACCGGGCAAGGGCTTCACCCAGATTTTCCGGATGTTCCCGGGCGCGACGCCGGGGGAGATGGTGACGAAATTTGCGGTTTATGCCCCGCGCGGTGTGCAGTCGGACCAGCACCGCGCCGAATGCGAGTTTGCTTTCGATGCGACGGCGCAGGTGGTCTCGACCGAGGATTATGTCATCGCGGCGCAGGGCTGGGCCAATATGGCGGCGGCACCGGCGGATTTCCGGGTCATCTATGGCGCCAATGAACCGGCGATTGCGGCGGTACAGCGGGCGATTGCGGAAGGTTGCGGGATGCCGTTGGCGTAACCCCCGCTCCCGGAAGCGGGCGAGGTCCCCCCGCTATTCGCTCACCTGATCCGGGATATAATCCCCTTCCGCCCGGTCGGCGAACTTCGTTGTCGACTTGTGGAAGGTCAGCGGCACGCTGCCGGTCGAACCATGGCGTTGCTTGGCGACGATGACTTCGGCAAGGCCGAAGATTTTTTCGGCCTTTTCCCGCCATTTCAGATGCTTGTCGGCTTCTTCGGGGTCGGGCTGTTTGAGCGCGTGATAATATTCCTCGCGATAGACGAACAACACGATGTCGGCGTCCTGCTCGATGGTGCCCGATTCGCGCAGGTCCGACAGCTGTGGCCGCTTGTCCTCGCGCGCTTCGACGGCGCGGCTGAGCTGCGACAGCGCCAGCACCGGCACCTGCAATTCCTTGGCGAGCGTTTTCAGCCCGCGGGTGATTTCAGAAATTTCCTGGACGCGGTTCTCGCTGCCGCCCTTGGCCGAGCCTTGCAGCAGCTGGAGATAATCGACGACAATCAGACCGATGTCGCGCTGGCGCTTCAGGCGCCGGGCGCGGGTGCGCAGCGCGGCGATGCTGAGCGCCGGCGTGTCGTCGATATAGAGCGGCAGATTCGACAGGTCACCGGCGGCGCGGGCGAGGCGGCTGAATTCGTCCTGGCTGATCTTGCCCATGCGCAGGCTTTCAGAATTCACCCCCGATTGTTCCGCAAGCACGCGGGTGGCGAGCTGGTCCGACGACATTTCGAGGCTGAAGAACGCCACCGGTGCGCCGCTCGATTTTTCGGGATCGCTGTTGATGGCGAGGTCATGGACGAAGCGCAGCGCACAGGCGAAGGCGATGTTGGTGGCAAGCGCGGTCTTGCCCATGGCCGGGCGGCCGGCGAGAATGACGAGATCAGACTTGTGCAGCCCGCCGATCTTTTCATTCAGCGCGTTGAGCCCGGTCGTATAACCCGACAGATGCCCGCCTGACTTCATGGCGCGGTCGGCCATGTCGATCGCTTCGCGCGTCGCCTGGCCGAAGGTCTTGACGGCGCCGGCGACTTCGCCTGCCTCGGCAACCTTGTAGAGCGCCATTTCGGCGGTTTCGATCTGCTTCAATGGTTCGACATCGACCGAGGTATCGGCGGCGGCCACCGCCATTTCGCGGCCGACGCGGATGAGCTCGCGCAGCAACGCGAGGTCATAGATCTGCTGGGCAAAATCGCGCGCGGCGATGAGCGCGCCCGAATGTTGCGTCAACCCGGCGAGATAGGCGGGGCCGCCAAGCTCGATGATCGCCGGGTCGGCCTCGAACAGCGGTTTCAGTGTGACCGGGGTGGCGGCCATCTTGCGGTCGCCGAGCTTGAGGATCGCCTCATAGATGCGGCCGTGCAGCGGTTCGGCGAAATGTTGCGACCCCAGCACCATCATGACGTCTTCGACAAGCCGATTGTCGATCATCAGCGCGCCGAGCAGTGCCTGCTCGGCCTCGAGATTCTGCGGCAGGGTGGCGGTTTCGGGCACAGGTTCGACGACCCGCAGAGGCAAGCTGTTCATGGCAGCAACTATCGGCCAGTGCGCCGATTTCGGCAATCGCACCGGTGGACAGCCCTGTGGAACGTTTTTGGACAAGTCTGCTGGAACCTTTTTAACCTGTTGATTAACAAAAATAATAAATTTTTGAACACCAAATTTTCCGACGCAAACCGGGGTGCAGGGGGTCACCCCCTGCCCTATCATCCCGGGCGTGACCCGGGACGCAGGCGTGACTTTTGCCCATCCCCCGTCTAAACGCTGCCGCGTGTCCAGAATCCCTGCCAATACCGCCCGTTCCGCCGCCCGATTGGGGGCTGTGCAAGCCTTGTACCAGCGCGAGATGGGGGGCGATGCGGTGCCCAAGCTGCTCACCGAGTTTCACAACCATCGGTTGGGGCAGGAGCTCGAGGGCGCCGATTATGCCGATGCCGATGGCGCGTTGTTCGACGATGTGGTGACCGGCACGGTGGCGCGGGCCGATGAGATCGACGCGCTGATCACCGCGGCATTGGCGAGCGGCTGGTCGATGGACCGGCTCGACCGGCCGATGCGGGCGTTGCTGCGTGCCGCGACATATGAACTGCTGGCGCGCGCCGATATCGCGGCAGCGACAATCATCGACGAATATATCGACATCAGTCACGCCTTTCACGAGGACAAGGAGGCCAAGTTCGTCAACGGCCTGCTCGACACCGTGGCGCGGCGGGTGCGCGGCTGAGTATGGGCGAGCGCGATTTCATCGCGCACCAACTGGCGCCGCTGGCAATGAGCACGGCGGCGCGCGGGCTCGCCGATGACGCGGCGGTATGGACCCCGCCGCTGGGCCGCGACCTGGTTTTCACCCATGACGTGCTAGCGTGCGGGGTGCATTATCTGCCCGGCGACCCGCCGTCCGACATTGCCTGGAAACTGCTGGCGGTGAATCTGTCCGACCTCGCCGCGATGGGCGCTGTCCCGTGCGGGGTGTTGCTCGGGCTGGGGCTGTCGGCGGCCGAGGATGATGACTGGCGGGCGGCGTTTACCGCCGGGCTGGGCAGGGCGTTGGCGCATTTCGGCGTGGCGCTGTGGGGCGGCGACACGGTGACCGGGCTGGCGGCGGCGGTGCTGGGGCTGACCGCGGTGGGCAGTGTCGAGCCGGGGACGGCGCTGCCGCGGTCGGGCGCGGAAATTGGCGACGAACTATGGGTGTCGGGGTGCATCGGCGATGCCGGGCTGGGGCTGTCGATCGCGCTTGGGCAGGCACCGCCTGATGCCGCGTTGCTTAAGCGCTTCCGCCGGCCGGCGCCGCGGCTGGCCCTGGGGCGCACGCTGATCGGCACTGCGAGCGCAGCGATGGATGTCTCGGATGGGCTGCTGATCGACGCCGACCGGCTGGCACGGGCGAGCGGCGTGGCGCTGGCGATTGATCTGGCGGCTGTGCCCATGTCGGCCGCAGCGGCGGCGCGTTGTCACACGCTTGCCGAGCGCATCGCGCTGACCACGGCGGGTGACGATTATGAGCTGTTGTTCACGGCGCCACCGGGGATCGACGTGGCGGCTTTGTCCGGGCGCACGCCGGTGACGCGCATCGGCATTGTCACGGCAGGCCGGGGCGTGCGGCTTACCAACCAGGGGGTCGATGTCACCCCGGTGCAGCTGGGCTGGGAGCATTGAGTCTGTATTGGTCGGCAAATGCAGCAAGATGGCATACGAATGCTTGCCTTCGCCGGCCTGCTTTGCCATGACTCGCCGCTATTGATGGCACCCGCGCCGGTTGGCGGTTCAACAAGGGTGCGCAATGCTAGGGGCGGAATTACCAATGGATATTGTTGCTATCGCCATCGGCTGCGGCATCATCGCCGTCGTCTATGGGATCATCACGTCGCGGCAGGTACTGGCGGCATCGCCGGGCAATGCCCGCATGCAGGAAATCGCCAAGGCGATCCAGGAAGGCGCCGGCGCCTATCTGACCAAGCAATATACCGCCATCGCCATCGTCGGCGTGATCGTTGCGGCGCTGGTCGCAGGCTTCCTCGGCGTCATTCCGGCGGTCGCCTTCGTGCTCGGCGCGGTGCTGTCGGGGGTGACGGGCTTCATCGG
>JBMOFG010000188.1:0-4808 GCA_049314415.1 Polymorphobacter sp. | reverse complement strand
AGCAGCGCAAAGCCGCAGCCGAGGCGCGCAAGCAGCAGACCGCAGCAGAGGAAGCCGCCCGCGCCGCGAAGATCGAATTTCTGTCGAGCCTGACGCAGCCGCAGCCGATGGGGTTCCGTGACGCCAGCATCGCAATGGGTGGCACTGCGCCTGCCGGCTATTCTGCCCCGCAGCAGGCTACGGGCCGTATCCAGATGACTCCGCAACTGTACGGGCGGGCGAAGATGGCCGGTCTGTCCGACGCAGAGATCAAGGCGCTTGTGGAGTCGCCGGATTGGGGGCGCCAGGAAGTCGCGCGGTTGGTCGACATGGCGGACCCGCAGGGCCGGCCTGCACAGCAGCAGTACGACCGATTCGGCCAGCCCATCGGCGGCGCAATCCCGAAGGCGTATGAGCGCAAGACAGTCGATCTCGGCGGCGCGGTGCAGGAGCGCGACCCGTACACCGGCCAAATGCTTGGCTCGCTTCCCAAGACGCAAACGCCCGACAGCCTTGCGTCCAACGCGCTCACGATGCGCGGGCAGAACATTTCGGCTGGCACTGCTGCGGCGCGGCTGGCGTTCGACCGAGAGCAAGCGGCGGGCGGCGGTGCTGACGGCGGATTTCAGTACATGCAGACGCCGACCGGCATTGTTGCCGTACCCAAGAGGCCCGGCGCGGACGGCATGATTCAGTCGCGGCCCGTGGTCGATGCGACCGGCGCGCCTGTTGGTGGCACTGGGCAAACGACCACGCAGCAAAAGGTTGCGGAGGCCAATGACGCGCTCGCGCTGATCAAGCAGGCCGAGGCGTTGATTGGCAAGGCAACCGGCAGCCTTGTTGGGCGAGGCGTCGATATCGCGGGCCAAGCGGTTGGCGTGTCGACGGGGGGCGCGCAGGCCGCCGCGCAGTTGCAGGCGCTGGAAGGCGCGCTGGTGGCGAAGATGCCCAAAATGTCCGGCCCGCAGTCGGACAAGGACGTGCTGCTCTACCGCCAGATGGCTGGCCAGATTGGCGATCCGACTTTGCCCGCCGACACCAAGCGTGCGGCGCTCAAGACGATCACCGAGATTCAGAAGCGGTACGCGGGCATCCCGGACCAGCCGCAGGGCCAGCAGGCCCCCGCGCGCATGCCGGGCGGGCAGGCGTTCAGTTCGATGCCGCCGGCCGCTGAGTATCGCGGGCGCGTGGTGCGTGACCAGATCACGGGCAAGACGTTTAAGTCCAACGGCATGTCGTGGGTGGAGCAATGAGCCGATTCGTGCTTGTCGATGAGTCGCCGTCGCCCGAGCGGTTCGTGCTCGAGGACGGCCCCGCCATCACCATGCCGTCGCCCAAGCAGCGGCTGGAGAATGCGTACAAGGAGATGGCCGACAAGAACAGCTTTGTCGGCAACCTGTACGACGGCATGGTCACGGCCGGGCAGCGGTATGCGCTCGGCGGCAAGCAGTTGATCGGACGCGGCACTCAGGCCGGCAAGGATGAGCTTGCTGCGGCCGAGAAGGCATTCGGCGCGACCGTCGGCGGCAAGGTTGGCGACTTCATCGGCACGGCGCTGCCGGCCATTGCGGCGACGTTCATCCCGGGCGGCAACACCATCGCAGGGCAGGCACTCATTGGTGCCGGCATGGGTGGCGCAATGCCCGCCGACAGCCTCGGCGAGCGGGCCATCAATGTCGGGCTTGGTGGCGGCATCGGCGCGGCGGCGAAAGTAGGCGGCGACAAGTTGGCAAGCGTGCTGGCTAACCGTGGCGCAGCAAACGCAGCAAACGCAACAACCCAGAATGCGGTGCGCGATGCGGCCATCACCGAGGCTCGGCAAGCCGGCTACACCATTCCGCCCGCGTCAGCCAATCCGACGCTGCTCAACAGAATGACCGAGGGTTTCGCCGGCAAGATCAGCACGGCGCAGGGCGCGGCGATCAAGAACCAGCCCGTCACCGATGCGCTGGTGCGCAAGTCGCTGGGTTTGGCTGACGACGCCCCGCTTACGCGCGAGACACTGGCCGGCATTCGCCAGCAGGCAGGGCAGTTGTATGCGCCGGTTCGCGGGCTTGGCGCGGTGCAGGCTGACGATGCTTTCCTGCAAACGGTGGATGACATTGGCGCACGCTTCCAAAGCGCGGCCAAGGACTTCCCGAGCGTCGTCAACAAGGAAGCGGCCAGCCTTGTCGAGTCGATGAAGGTCAAGAACTTCGACGCGAACAGCGCGGTTGACGCGATCCAGGCGCTTCGGGAAAACGCAACCGGCAATCTGACGCCGTTTGCCAAGGGGTCCGAAAAAACGCTGGGCAAGGCGCAGAAGCAATTGGCCGATGCGCTGGAAGCCATGCTGGAGCGGCACGCATCCGCCAACGGGCAAGCCGATGCGGTGCAAGCCTTGCGCGAGGCCCGTGTACTGATCGCCAAGACCTACAGCGTCGAGAAGGCGCTGCGCGAGGGCACCGGCAGCGTGTCGGCGAACAAGTTGGCGCAGCAGTTGGCCAAGGGTAAGCCGCTATCCGGCGAACTGAAGTCCGTGGCGACGATGGGCCAGAACTTCCCACGTGCGGTGCAGGACGTAACCAGCAGCATGCCGGGGGTGTCCCCGCTGGACTTCGGCCTGGGTGGCGGTATCGGTGCCATCACCGGCAACCCGGCGGCCATGCTGATGGTGGCGGGTCGGCCTGCGGTGCGCTCGGCAATCCTGTCCGGGCCATTCCAGCGCATGGCGGTCAACGCGCCGACTTACGGCCCCGGCCTGCTCGGTGGCGCTGCGCCGCCGCTGCTCCGCAACCCCGCCGCGCAGATCTCGCTTACCGGCGGTCTGCTCGGGATGGCCAACGAATAGGCCGGAACAGCGCGGCCTTGATCCGACCATCCGGGATCAGCTTCCACGCCAGCCAGCATATCGGCCTGACGACTAGCAGCAGGAATAGCAAAGCTATCAGCGGCCGCAGCACAAGAGCCAATGTAACCGTTCCCATCTGCCAACCCTAGCACACCTCACCGGCCAAGCCATGTCAGATCAGTCCGAACGCAAAGACGACGGCCAAGTGCCGTTTGGCGGCTTTCAATGGGACCGCCACATCAACGTCGGCCACGTTTTGACCACATTGGCGATGGCCGGGTCGATCGTGTTTTGGGGCAATGCGATGGACAAGCGCGTTGCTGTGCTGGAGGAGCAGTACCGCACCCAGCAGCAGCGGGATGCTCAGCAGGACAACGCTACGGCAACGGCGCTGCTATTGCTGCGCTCTGACTTTGCTGACATGCGTGGCGAGACGCGCGAACTCAATCGGCGGATTGAGCGGTACATCGAAGCACGCAGCAAGTGAGTTTGGCAACTTTTAGTCGGGAGCCATAATTGGCAGACTTCGCGCGTGCTTTTGAGCGCACCCTGATGGCCGAGGGCGGCTATCAGTTGACGAACGTATCGGGCGATCGTGGCGGGCAGACGTATGCCGGCATCGCCCGCAACCCCAACCCGCAATGGCCCGGGTGGGCGTTCATCGATCGCGGCGAGATTCCCCCGACTCAGATGGTGCGTGACTTCTACCGCGACGGCTGGTGGACGCCCATCCGTGGCGATGAGATCGCCGATCAGCGTGTGGCCGAATCCATCTTCGACTTTGGCGTGAACACGTCGGCATACGGCCGGCCTGCGGTGGCTGTGAAGTTGGCGCAGATCGTGGCGGGCGTCACGCCTGATGGCGACTTCGGCCCCAAGACGCTGCAAGCCGTGAATGCGATGGACGGGGCGTTGTTCGCCGCGAGATACACCGTCGCCAAGATTGCCCGCTATCGGGATATCGTGGCCCGCGACCGGACGCAAATCAAATTCTTGCTTGGCTGGATCTCGCGCGCACTTAAGGGGGCAGCATGAACCCGTTAGCACTTGGATTGGGCGCGGTCATCGATTCCGTCGGCAAGATCGCGGGCGACCTGTACACGTCCGACAAAGAGCGGATGGAACTGGACTTGAAGGCGCGCGAACTGGATCAGGCCAGCGACGCCCGCCAAGTCACGGTGAACGCAGCCGAGGCCGCGACCGGGAACATGTTCATCGGCGGATGGCGCCCGGCAACGGGCTGGACGTGTGTCGCGGGGCTGGCGTATCAGACCATCGTGCAGCCGGTCGTGCCATGGGTGCTGACGGTGGTTGGCGTGGCCAATGTGCCCGCGCTGCCGCCGATCGATGGCGATACGCTGATGGTGCTGCTATTCGGCCTGCTTGGCTTGGGCGGGCTGCGGACAGTCGAGCGGGTGCGGGGGAAAGCGTAATGGCTGGCTTGCTGGATGACATGCGCGCGGCGCAGATGGGGCAGGCGCGCGGCGCAATGTCTCATCGCAGGTTTGATCCGGTGACGGGGCGGCAACTGGCCGACGCGGCGCAGGCCGTCGGGTTGCTTGCCGCGCCCGTGCCGGTGCTTGGAGATGTTGCGGGCCTGCTCGGTGATGCGGCAATGTATGCGGCAAAGCCGGAGGAGCGGACGTGGGGCAATGTCGGGCTGTCCGCACTGGGCGCATTGCCATTTGTCCCGTCTGTCGCCGGCAAGGCCAAGAAAGCACTTGATATGTCCGAGGCCGCACGGGCGGCGCGGATGGAGCAGCAGGGCTATACGCGCGGGATGTGGCGCGGCGGGAAGGATGTGGCGGACGGCATCCATTACACGCCAGACCCCGCCGCTGCGGCTGACTTCGCGCGGCGGCACGGCCTTGGCGCGGACGTGCGGGAATACGCGCTGCGGATGGGGAAGCAGTTCGACACGTCCGCGTCGTATGGGCCGGAGGACTTGCAGGTGCTTGCCGACGTGCTGGGCAAGCAGTTCGGCAACAAGATGGCCGCC
>JBMOFG010000187.1:0-4855 GCA_049314415.1 Polymorphobacter sp. | reverse complement strand
GTGGCGATCAGCGCGGCCGACGCCGCCACGATCACCGCGAATGTGCCAAATTTGCCCATCAACTTGCTCATACATAATCTCCGATAGCGTAAGAAAAGACGTTGCGTCCGGTTGCCGGGTCCGCTTGCCGGGTCCGCTTGCTGGATTTGCTTGCTGCCTGGCATGATGAAGCGACCCGAATGCTCCGATTTGAATAAACTATTAACGATTCTCCTATCCATTGTTTAAGTCTGGCAGTCTCCCTTCATTCGGGAGAGGTTGCGGAAAAAAAGCGATAAATTATCGTTTTTTGGATAAGGAAAACATCAATCCAGACGTTAAGAAAGAGGATAGGTTATATAAAATATACTTTTGGATGGGGTCTATATCCTTACGGACATGATGGTTAAGCGGCGAAAAAAGTTACAAATCGCTAAACCCAGATCGACAAACCGAACAAGGGCAATGGGCAACGTGCCGGGACATGCAAATTCAGATGCGCCAAGCCGCGGGCTGGCGCAGCACGCGGGCGCCGCTGACCCGGCTGTCGTGACCGGGAATATTGCGCCCAAAAATATTAAGCCCGGAAATATGAAGCCCGGAAATATTCTGGCCGGAAATATTCTGGCCGGGATTGGCGCGGGCACCCCGCCGGCGTTGCCGCGGTTTGGCGCCGGCAGCGCGCTTGCCGGGCTGACCGGCGGCGGGCTGGCCGGCGCATGACATTGCGGATTCTCATCGCCGACGATCATATGATGGTGCGCGATATGTTCGTGGCCTATCTGGCCGCCCTGGGCGATTTTCGGGCAACCGCGGTTGCCGATGTCGATGCGGCGGCAGCGGCGCTGGCGGCCGAGCCCTTCGATCTGATCCTGCTTGATTATCACATGCCCGGCATGAAAGAATTTTCGGGCCTTGCACGGGTCATCGCCTTGTCGGCGCCGACGCCGGTGGCGATCCTTTCGGGCAGCGCGCAGCCAGCAATTGCCGAACAGGCCCTGCAACATGGTGCGGCGGGCTTTTTGCCCAAAACATTGCCGGCGCGATCGCTGGTCAACGCCATCCGCTTCATGATCGCGGGCGAAATCTATCTGCCTTCGGGTCTGAACCGCGCCAGCGGCGATCTGGCCGACCCCCTTGCCGGCCAGCTCAGCAATCGGGAACGCGAGGTCCTCAACGGGCTTTGCCAGGGCAAATCGAACAAGCAGATCGCCCTTGACCTGGGATTGCGTGAACCAACGATCAAGCTGCATGTAAAGATGGTGTGCCGCAAACTTTCGGCACGCAACCGCACCCATGCGGCGATGATTGCGCGCGATGCCAGGATGAACGCATAATGTCAGCGATCATGCCGACCGTGCCGACCGTGCAGGGCGGCGAAGCGCCCGGTTGGGCGGCATCGCGCGATTGGGCGGCATCGCGCGATTGGGCGGCATCGCGCGATTGTATTTCGCGCAGGCTGATATCGCGCAGGCTGATATCGCGCAGGCTAATATCGCGCGATCAAATAGTGGTGCCCCTGGCCGGACTCGAACCAGCACGGATCTCTCCATCCGATTTTGAGTCGGACGCGTCTACCATTTCACCACAGGGGCACGCCCGCAGCGCGTAGCGCATTGGCGGACGCGTTTCAACGCCCGGTTGGCAGCAAAATGTCTGATGCAGGTTTGCAACAGCCCAAAACTTTGTGACATCTGGGTGACAGATGCGACATGTTTGCGCTTTTGCGGGCGCGCAAATTCGTTCACGCGCAACTCACGACGAAAGATTTTGGGGGAAATTTAATGCGTACGTCAATTTTGGCAGGCGTTTCGGCGCTGGCACTTACCGCTGTGCCTGCACTCGCACAGACAGCCACCGCGACAACAGCCGCACCGGCGACCAAGGTCGCCGCTGCTGCCGCCGACGATGATGGCGAGCTGATGGTCGTCACCGGGTCGCGCATCGCGCGGATTTCGCTTGATTCGGCGGTTCCGGTCACCACGCTGACCCGCGACGAACTGACCATCAATGGTGAAGTCAATATCGGTGACCAGATTTCGCAGCTGCCGGCGTTCCGGGTCAGCTTTGGTACGCAGAACTCGGGCGGCGCCATCGGCACCGCCGGCCTCAACATCCTCGATTTGCGCGGGCAAGGCACCGGCCGCACCCTGGTGGTGCAGAATGGTCGTCGTCACGTGACGTCGCAGCCGGGCACCAGCACGGTCGACACCGGCACCATTCCCAATGCGCTGGTCGAGCGCGTCGATGTCGTCACCGGCGCCAATTCGGCCGTCTATGGTTCGGACGCGATCGCCGGGGTCGTCAACTTCGTGCTTAAGAAGGATTTCGACGGCATTGCCGTCGATGGCCAGACCGGCCTGTCGTCGCGCGGCGACCGCCCGACCTATTTCCTGTCGGCGACCATGGGTAAGAATTCCAGCGACGGTCGCGGCAACATTGCCGTCAACGCCGAATATTCGCAGTCGAACCCGCTGTATTTCAGCCAGCGCGAAGAACAGTCCGGCGCGCTGACCGGCCGTTCGCAGTTCCAGTTGACTCAGGATACGTCGGTATCGGGCCCCGGCCGCACGCCGGAACCGGCAGCGGGTGACGGCATTTTCGATACGACCTTCACGCGCGGCATCAAGAATATGGGCATTTCGACCGGTGGCGCCCTCACCTCGTCCTGCCCGGCAACAACGGCTACCAACGCCGCGCGCGTGGCGCTCAACTGCTCGGGCCTGTTCACCTCGACGGGTGCACAACTCGGCAACGTCTTTGCCTTCCTGCCCGATGGCACGCTGGTGAAGAACGTCGTTTCGACCGATTTCCGCCCCTTCGGCTCGGGCAACGACATCGGCGGCATCGGTTCGACCCTGCGTGAAGTCGGCCAGTTGCAGACCGGCACCACCCGCTATGCGCTCAACCTGTTGTCGCGTTATGAATTCAGCGAAGCGCTGACCGTCTTCACCGAAGCGAAATATGTGAAGACCGAATCGGTTCAGGAAGGCCAGCCGACCTTCTCGTCGGGCGCGCTCAACCCGAACTTCAGCATCACCAATCCGTACCTGACCACCCAGGCGCGCGACACCCTGGTGACGCTGCTGGCACCGGGCGCAACGACCTTCGCGATCCAGCGCTTCAACATCGATTTTGACGGCCGCGGCGAGAACCACAGCCGCGACCTGTTCCGCGTGGTTGTCGGCGCTGAAGGCAATTTCCTCGACACCTGGAAGTATGAACTGTCGTTCAATTACGGCCATGTGAAGACCTTCTACGAGACCAAGGGCAATGTGGACCTCGCCAAGTTCACCAATTCGGTGAACGCGGTCCGCAACACCGCCGGCAACATCGTCTGCAGCATCAACAATGATGCGATCACGACCAACGACGACGCCGCTTGCGTTCCTGTCAACCTGTTCGGCCTCGGCGCACCAAGCAAGCCCGCGCTGAACTATTTCGGCTACACCTCGTCGCGTGAACAGACATCGAGCCAATATGACATCATGGGCTTTGTCTCGGGTGATTCATCCAAGCTTTTCAGCCTGCCGGGCGGCGCCGTGTCGTTCTCGGTTGGTGGCGAATGGCGGCGTGAAACCTCCTTCTCGGCCTTTGATGCCTTCACCCGCGGCGGTGGCACCTTCCTGAACTCGATCGCCAACTTCACGCCGCCGGCGCTCGAAGTGAAGGAAGCCTTTGGTGAAATTCGCGCACCGCTGCTCAAGGACATCTTCCTGATCAAGGAACTGACCGTTGAAGGCGCTGCACGCGTTTCGGAGTACAACACCGGCAATACCGGATCGACTTTTGCCTGGAACGGCAGTGTCGTCTGGTCGCCGGTCGAAGACCTGCGTTTCCGCGCCGGCTATGGCCGCGCTGTCCGCGCCCCGACGCAGAGCAACCTGTTCGCCGCGCAGAGCCAGACCTTCCTCAATGGCCTGTCCGATCCCTGCGGTCAGCAGAACATCAACGGCAACCCGTTCCGCGTCGCCAACTGCGCCGCCGGCGGCGTGCCGACGACCCAGACCTTCAACGGTATCACCGAACCGTTCACCAACCGTGCGGCTTCGGGTATTTCGGGCCTGAACGGCGGCAACCCGCTGCTCGATGAAGAAGTTTCGAACAGCTACACCATCGGTGGCGTGTTCACCCCCCGGTTCATTCCGGGCCTCGTCGTGATGGTCGATTATTACAACATCGAACTCAAGAACGCGATCAACACCGTCGGCGGGCAAACGGTCATCAACCAATGCTATGACAGCCCGGACGGGATCGACCGGCACCTTTGCCGGCCAGCAGAACGTCCTCCACGCCGGCACCCAGGTCAATTTCCCGGTTACGGGCAATGGCTCGTCGTTCGTCCAGGGTCCGTTCAACTATTCAACGCAGAAGACGTCGGGCATCGATATCGATCTGACCTATTCGACGACGTCGGTGCCGACTGGCGCTTCAACACCCGCGCCATCGTATCGTACCTGATCGAGCGCAACTTCTTCACCTCGCTGATTGAACCGAACCGGCTCAGCCAGGCCAAATTCGGCCTGGGCGATCCGGAATGGCAGGGCCAGTTGCGCGTCAATGTCGGCTGGAAGGCCATCGATGCCAGCGCCAACTTCCGCTATATCGGCAAGATGACCGTGGGCGGTTTCGCAAGCCAGAACTCGGAACAGGGCCGTCCGCCGACCAACGCCGATGCCTTCCCGCAGATCTTCTACAAGGAACGCGTCTACACCGACCTGCGCGCCCAATATAAGATCGACGAAGGCAAGCGCTTGTATGTCGGCGTCGACAACGCGTTCGACCTGCTGCCGCCGCTCGATACGACCGGCCTGGGCAGCGACGCGATCTACACCAACGTCGGCCGCTTCTTCTACGGCGGTTTCGCGGTCAAGTT
>JBMOFG010000186.1:0-4866 GCA_049314415.1 Polymorphobacter sp. | reverse complement strand
CATCTGGGCGGTGCTGTCGTGGCTGATCGCCTTCAATGTCATCAACATGCAGAACCGGTTCGTGCGCAGCATCGTCATCGGCCTCGACAGTTTTTTCAATCCGATGCTGCGGCCGATCCGGCGGATATTGCCCGACATGGGCGGCATCGATCTGGCGCCGATGGTGCTGATCCTGCTGATCATGCTGGTACAGCGCGGGCTGCCGGCGCTGCTGCTCGACACGGGGGTGCTCTGACCCCCTGGTCGTTGGTTGCCGGTGGCATCAGGCTGAAGGTCCGCGTTACGCCGCGCGGTGGGCGCGACGGGGTGGATGGCATTGGCGTCGATGGCGATGGCGTGCCGCATCTTAGGCTGCGCGTTGCCGCTGCCCCTGTTGATGGCGATGCCAACGCGGCCGTGATCCGACTGGTGGCGAGATGGCTCGGTGTGCCGCGCAGCCGGGTGGCCGTCACCAGCGGCACGACGGCGCGGCTGAAGACGCTGCTGATCAACGGCGACGCGCTGCAGTTGCTGCATTACTGCCAGTCGCTTATCACCCGGCCCGAGCGGCAGGAGCGCGACGCATGACGGCAATCATCATCGACGGCAAGGCAAGGGCAACAGCCCTGCGAGAAAGCGTGGCGGCCGAGGTCGCCGACTTTGTCGTCGCGCATGGCCGCGCCCCCGGGCTGACGGTCGTGCTCGTCGGCGACGATCCGGCCAGCGCCGTCTATGTTCGCAACAAGGGCCGCGAAACATTGGCCGCTGGCATGGTATCGGGCGAACATCGCCTGCCGGCCAGCGTGTCCGAAGCCGAAGTGCTGGCGCTCGTCGCCGCGCTCAATGCCGATGATGCGGTCGACGGCATTCTCGTGCAACTGCCACTGCCGCACCATATCGATGCCGACCGGGTGCTCGCTGCCATCGATCCGGCCAAGGATGTCGATGGCTTTCATCCCGTCAACGCGGGGCGACTGGCGACCGGGCTCGACGCGCTGGTGCCGTGCACGCCGACCGGCTGCCTGCTGCTGATCGAAGAAGCCTTGGGCAATCTTTCCGGCAAGGAAGCCCTGGTCATCGGCCGGTCCAACATCGTCGGCAAACCGATGGCGGCGTTGCTGACAGCGCGCTCGGCGACGGTGACCATCGCCCATTCGCGCACCGCCGATCTCGCTGGCCATGTCGCCCGCGCCGAAATCCTCGTCGCCGCCGTCGGCGTGCCGCATCTGGTGAAGGGCGAGTGGGTCCGCCCGGGCGCCTGTGTCATCGATGTTGGCATGAACCGCGTCGTCACCGCCGATGGCAAATCGCGGCTGACCGGCGATGTCGATTATGACGGCGCGCTGGCGCGTGCCGGCTGGATCACCCCGGTGCCCGGCGGCGTCGGGCCGATGACGATCGCCTGCCTGCTCGCCAACACGCTCAAGGCCGCCCGGGCGCGCCTTGGATGACCGGGCCTTTGCTCACCCTTTTCATTTCGGCCTTTGCGACGCTGTTCGTCGTGCTCGATCCGCCGGGCTGCGTGCCGATCTTTTCATCGCTGACCAATGGCGCCAGCGTTTCGCATCGCCGCTCCATGGCAATCCGCTCGGTGCTTATCGCCAGCGCTGTCATGGTCGCCTTTGCACTCGGCGGGCAGTCGTTTCTCGGCGCGCTCGGCATCAGCCTGCCAGCGTTCAAGATTGCTGGCGGGGTGATGGTCTTTCTGATCGCCATCGACATGGTTTTCGAAAAACGCACCGAGCGCCGCGAGAACCGTGCCGAAGAAGTCATCTCCGCCGCGCAGGCGGCTGCCAAGCCGCTCGAATCCGAAGATATTTCGGTGTTTCCGATGGCGATCCCAATGCTCGCCGGGCCGGGCTCGCTCGCAGCGATCATGCTGCTGGCGGCGCGCAGCCACGGGCCGCAGGAAACCCTGATAGTGCTCGCCGCGCTGGGGGCTGTCATGCTCATCACCCTGATGGCGCTGCTCGCCGCCGGGCCAATCATGAAGCTGGTCGGAGCCAAGTTCGAAGGCGCGCTGACGCGGCTGCTCGGTGTCGTGCTCGCCGCGCTGGCGGCGCAGTTCGTCGTCGACGGGATCAAGCAGAGCTTCGGAATTTAGACTCGCGCCGCCGCCGGGCCTTTTACCGCCCGTCGCGCCGCCCGAGCAGCCGCAACCGCAACGCGTTGAGCTTGATGAAGCCCGCCGCATCGCGCTGGTCATAGGCGCCCGCATCGTCCTCGAAGGTGACGATGCCGGCCGAATAGAGCGAGTTGGGCGATTTGCGCCCGACGACGCTGACACTGCCCTTGTAGAGCTTGAGCCGGACTGTGCCGCTGACCTTCGCCTGGCTATGGTCGATCGCCGCCTGCAGCATCTCGCGCTCGGGGCTGAACCAAAAGCCATTATAGATCATTTGCGCATATTTGGGCGCCAACTCGTCCTTGAGATGCGCCGCGCCCCGATCGAGGGTGATCTGTTCGATGCCGCGGTGCGCCAGGTGCAGGATGGTGCCGCCCGGGGTTTCGTACATGCCGCGCGACTTCATGCCGACGAAGCGGTTTTCGACAAGGTCGAGCCGGCCGATGCCGTGCGTCTTGCCAAGCGCGTTGAGCTTGGCGAGCAGCGCGGCCGGCGAATAGCCGACGCCGTCGACGGCAACCGGGTCGCCGGCTTCGAAGTCCATAGTAATATATTGCGCAGCCGGCGCTGTTTCCGGGTCATCGGTGCGCGAATAGACATAATCGGGGACTTCTTCCCACGGATCCTCGAGCACCTTGCCTTCCGACGAGGTGTGGAGGAGGTTGGCATCGGTCGAAAACGGGCTTTCACCGCGCTTGTCCTTGGCCACCGGAATCTGGTGCGCCTCGGCAAAGGCGATCAGCTGTTCGCGGCTGTTGAGGTCCCATTCGCGCCACGGCGCGATGATGCGGATATCGGGGGCAAGCGCATAATAGCCGAGCTCGAAACGCACCTGGTCATTGCCCTTGCCGGTGGCGCCATGGGAAACTGCATCGGCGCCAACCGCTTTGGCGATCTCGATCTGCTTCTTGGCGATCAGCGGCCGGGCGATCGAGGTGCCGAGCAGGTATAGGCCTTCGTAGAGCGCATTGGCGCGCATCATCGGGAAGACATAATCCTTCACGAACTCCTCGCGCAGATCCTCGATGAAGATATGTTCGGGTTTGACCCCCATCATCACCGCCTTGGCCCGCGCCGGCTCCAGTTCCTCGCCTTGGCCCAGATCGGCGGTGAAGGTGACAACTTCGCAGCCATAGGTCTGCTGCAGCCATTTCAGGATGACGCTGGTATCGAGGCCACCCGAATAGGCGAGGACGACGCGGTTGATAGCGGGGGAAGACTTGGTCACGGGCGGGCCTTTGTTGCTGCGCGCCCGGCTATACCGGGGTGGCGACGGCTTGGGAATGGATTACGCAGCGCGGTTACCTAGGGCGTTACCGAAGCAAATTTTCCCGGGAAATTTCAAAGGGCGCAAAAGTCACGAAAATCGCGCCGACCAGGGTTGCCGGATTTCTGGCTGCCGCGCCGCGCGACCAAGCAGAAAAACACCCAAGACCAACAAAAACAGTTTATTTTGTCAAGTGAATCACGATTTCAGCCTGATTGTCACGCCAGCTGCGTCGTCGCCTCATGCTGTCCGGAAAGCGTTTGAGATCGGGTAACGACGGTCGCGCCCGAAGTTGCGATGGCCGATCTTCACCCCCGGCGGCGCCTGACGGCGCTTGTATTCCGCGATGTAGAGCAGGCGTTCGATGCGCGCGACGATAGCCGGGTCAATGCCTTCGGCAATGAGTTCCGCCGCCGAGCGTTCGTGCTCGACCAGCCCGATCAGGATGCGGTCGAGCAGATCATAGGGCGGCAGGCTGTCGGCATCCTTCTGGTTGTCGCGCAGTTCGGCGGTCGGCGGCTTGTCGATCACCCGCTGCGGCATCACCGGGCCTTTCGGGCCGATCGACAGACGCAGGTGGTGGCGGTTGCGCCATTCGCACAGCTTGAAAACCGTGGTCTTGTAGAGGTCCTTGAGCACCGAATAGCCGCCGGCCATGTCGCCATAGATGGTGGCATAGCCGACGCTCATCTCGCTCTTGTTGCCGGTGGTCAGCAGCATCGGGCCGAACTTGTTGCTCAGGGCCATCAAGCTGAGCCCGCGGATGCGCGACTGGATATTCTCCTCGGTGGTATCGGCCGCCTTGCCGGCAAACAGCGGCGCCAACATGGTGTCGAATGCCGCCATTGCCGGGCCGATGCCCACGGTATCCAGCCGGCAGCCGAGCAGGCGCGCACATTCGGCAGCATCCTCCAGGCTGTCGCGACTGGTATAGGGCGATGGCATCATGACGCACCACACCCGGTCAGCGCCGAGCGCATCGACCGCGACCGCCGCCGACAGCGCCGAATCGATTCCCCCCGACAGGCCGAGCACGACGCCGGGAAAGCCGTTGCGGTTCACATAATCACGCAGCGCCACGAGCATGGCATGGTAGATATCGGCGGGGTCCTTGTCACGCGGTGCGATGGTGCCGGTTGCGCAGGTCCAGTGGTGACCAATGGCGCTGCGGGTCCAGTGCGTTATCTGGACGACGTCGTCCCAATCGGGCAGCTGCACCGCGAGCTTGCGGTCGGCGTTGACGGTGAGGTGGACGGAGGTGTCCAGGTCGGAGTCGAGCTTAACGTGAACGTAGTACTTGTCGACGCGCTTGATGACGGAGCCGAGACGGATGTCGCGGGCCTTGACGCCGTGGCCCAGTGCGTTGAGGGCGGTGGCGATTTCCTGCTGGGTGAGGGCGCCGTAGAGGATGCCCTGGTCGTTGCAGGAGCGGACGAGGGTGATGGCGACGCCCTGGAGCTTGCCGCAGAGGGCTTCGCGCTGCTTGCGTTCCTCG
>JBMOFG010000185.1:0-4904 GCA_049314415.1 Polymorphobacter sp. | reverse complement strand
TCATTGTTGTCGGCTTCCCCGGCGAGCAGCGCCGCCACCTTGTCGGTCTCGGCCCGCTTGGCGAGCGCCTTGAGCACGGCGACACCTTCGGCCGCCATCGCCTCGTCGCCTTCGGCCTCGGCCATTTCGATCAGCTCGGCGGTATCGGACAATTCACTTTCGATCGCGCGCGTTGCGGCGATCGCCTCATCAAGACGACGGCGTTCGGTCATCACGAGTTGCGCGGCCTTGGGATTATCCCAAAGCTTGGGGTCCTCGACCCGGTTATTCAGTTCGTCGAGACGGCGGAGGGCACGATCCCAGTCAAAGAAACCTCCTCAGCAGGTCGAGCGCCTGCTGAATTGACGTGGCGTAGGATTGGGCTTCGGCCCGCATTGTGATGTCCTTGTGATTACACGGCGGGACATAGGGCGGGCAGGCGCCCGGCGCAAGCCGACCCTCCCGCCGAGGATGCGGACAGGCAGGGCTTGCAGCGGCCGTCGCCTCGCGCCCAAGCTTTCGCAGGGCTTTTCAGTAAATCCCGCCCTGGTTGCGCAGGAATTCGGCATCGCTGCGCACCCGGCCGCGCGGGTCGATGGCGAACGGGTCGATGTTGCCGACGGCGCGGCGCGGCTCGCTCTCGGGCTTAAAGGCTTCCCAGATCGTCGGCGAGCGGCGCTCCTCCGCTGCCGGCCATGCCCCATAGACGCGCTTGCCGGTACGCCGGTCGATGCGCACCATGCGGATGCCCGGCGGCACGACAAAAGGCAGTTTCGGCGCATCCTTCAGCACCGCTTCACCAAATTGCCGCCATACCGGCACCGCCATTGTGCTGCCCTGGGCATAGCCGCCCAGACTGCGCGGCGTGTCATAGCCCATGTACAAACCGGCAACGAGATCCTGGGTGCCGCCGACGAACCAGACATCGCGGGGGCCGCTGGTGGTGCCGGTCTTACCGGCGAGCGGGCGCCCCAACGACGCCAGGCTCATGCCGGTGCCGCGGATGACGACCCCCTCCATGAGATGGACGATCTGATACGCGGTGCGCGGGTCCATGACCTGCCGGGGGGTACCGCCGGGGCGCGGCATCGGTTCGCCCCGCCAATCGGGCATTTCGCACCCCGGGCAACTGCGGTTGTCACGCCGCCAAATGACCTTGCCATCGCGGTCCTGTACCATGTCGATAAGCGAGGGTTCGAGCGCACGCCCGGCATTGAAGATCTGGGCATAGGCGTTGGTGAGTTTCAGCACCGTGGTTTCGCCCGCTCCCAGCGCATAGGCCAGATAGGGCGGATAATCGCCGATGCCAAGCGCCTTGGCCTGTGCCACCACCTTGTCCATGCCGGTGTTGAAGGCGATCCGCACCGTCATCAGGTTGCGCGACTGTTCAAGGCCCCAGCGCAGCGTCTGTGCCCCGGCGCCGCGCATATTGCCGAAATTCTTGAAGCATTTCTGGCCAAGCGAGCGCGTCTGATAGACGCAATAGGGTGCATCAACGACGATCGAGGACGGCGTGAAGCCATTGTCCATTGCGGTGGCGTAGACGATCGGCTTGAAGGTCGATCCCGGCTGGCGCTTGGCCTGGGTGGCGCGGTTGAAGCTTTGCGAGCGCGCGTCGAAACCGCCGACCAGCGCCAGCACGCGGCCGCTGTGCGGATCCTCCACCACCATGCCGCCGGAAATTTCGGGGGCCTGGCGCAGCGCATAAAAACTGCCCGTCCTGACCACGGGGATTACATCGCCCGGGCGCAACATATGCCCTGCTGTCTGCGCTGTGCCCTTGAAGAGTTTCAGCGCCGCCGCCGCCGGCAAGCTGCCTCTATGGCTGTCGGCAAAGCCCAGTTGCGACGTGTCACCGGTTTTCGACAGCACGACCGCCTTTTCCCAATTTTCGTAACCCAGCGGGACGGGAACGCCCTGCAGGCGCGCCTGCCAGCCATCGCCCAGGGCAATCTGCGCCGCCGGCCCGCGCCACGGCTTGCCGGCTTCATAGCGCATCAAGCCGTCGCGCAGCGCCTGTTCGGCGGCGACCTGATATTTCGGGTTGACCGAGGTGCGTATCCACAGTCCGCCGCCATAGACGCTGTTGCGACCGTCGCGCTCGCTTTCACCGAACTTGGCGATCAGCGTGCGGCGCACATCCTCGACAAAATAATCCGATGAGCGTGGCCGGGCGATCGAGCGGTTGGGCACCGCGACCAGCGGCTGCGCCGACGCTTCGGCGCGTTGGGCGGCGCTGATAAAGCCATTGGCGAGCATCTGCCCGAGCACATAATCGCGCCGCGCTACGGCCCGGGCATTGCGCGTCACCGGGCTGTAGGTGCTCGGCGCCTTGGGCAGGATGGCGAGATAGGCCATCTGTGCCAGATCGAGCTGGCTTGCCGACTTGCCGAAATACGCCTGCGCCGCTGCTTCCACACCATAGGCGTTGCGCCCCAGAAAGATCTGGTTGAGGTACAGTTCGAGTATCTGCTGCTTCGACAGCACTTTTTCCAGCCGCCGCGCCAGGATCGCCTCGCGCAGCTTGCGGGTATAGCTGACTTCATTGCCGACCAAGCTTTTGGCGACCTGTTGCGTGATCGTCGACGCGCCGACCGGACGCTGACCGGTGAACAGACTTTCGAAATTGGTCACCATGGCATTGACGATGCCGAGATAGTCGAGCCCGCCATGTTCGAAGAAGGTCTTGTCCTCCGCCGAGATATAGGCCTGTACCAGCCGCGGAGAAATTTCCTTGTAGGTCAGATAGATGCGCTTTTCGCGCGTAAAGCTGGTCAGGATCTCGCCATCGATGTCGCGTACCGTCGAGGGCAGCGCGGGTGCAAACTGCGCCAGCTCGGTTTCCGACGGCAGGCCCTGCATCGCCGCATACAGCATGATGCCAACCGCCACGACAAATGCCGCGACGCCAGCCAATACCCATTTCACCCAGCGCCGCATCCCAACTCCCGATTGACGGTCTGCCGATAGCGGTTGGCGCGCGACAGGGGAAGCATTTCAATCCCCGATCAGGTGGCGCTCGATGGCGCGGCTGATGCCATCGGCAATCTTTTGCCGGGCACTGCCCGAAAACAGCAGCCGCGCATCTTCGCGATTGGTGACATAGCCGGTTTCGAGCAGCACCGAGGGCACATCTGGCGCCTTGAGCACCTGAAATCCGGCGAAATGGTGAAATTCGCCGCGAAACCTGAGGCCATCCGACAGCGCGCCCTGCAGAATTTCGGCGAATTGTACTGAAACATTGCCGGTGGCGCGGCGCGACAGGTCAATCATGATATCGCCGACTTCGGGGGCTTCGACTCCCAGATTGACCCCACCGATGATGTCCGCCTTGTTTTCGCGCGCCGCCAACCGCGCTGCCACCGCGTCCGAGGCGACCGCCGACAGCGTATAGACGCTGGCGCCGCGCGCTTCGGGATTGGGGGCTGCATCGGCGTGGATCGAGATGAACAGATCGGCGCGCGCATCGCGCGCAATGCGGACACGGCCGCCCAGCGGGATAAAGCGATCATCGTCGCGGGTCAGCTTCACCCGCACCCGGCCGCCGCGTTCAAGCCGCCGCGCCGTCAGCCGGGCGATGGCCAGCGTCACATCCTTTTCATAACCGCCGAGCACGCTGATCGCACCAGCATCCTTGCCGCCATGGCCCGCATCGATAACCACCAACGGCTTGCTGCCTGACCGCGGCCGGATGCCGGTGGCGCGCTGGCGCGGTGCTGCCACCCGCCCGGGTTCGGGAGGCAGCACCGTGGCTGCGCCGACGGTGGCGATATTCGCCAGCGTGTCTGCATCGCCGGGCGCCGGCTTGGCCAGCGCGCCAGAATCAGGAGGCACAATTTTTGCTAGAACCCCGAAATGAGCCTCGGTACGGGCCTCGGTACGAGCCTCGGCGGTCGCGGTGGCAGCCGGCGGCGGCGTCGTGTGTGCCAGCTGTACTGGCGATGGTGGCCGAAGCGGCGCTGACGCCGTGCGCGGGCCGAACAATTCTGCGGGCAAGCTGAAATCCGCAGCGGCGCGCGGCACGGTCTTGTTCGCCGTGACCGCCGTGTCGGCCCTGCCCGGCGGCTGCGGCGCGACCGGCAGCGGCCGCCGCCCGCGGCGCACCCGTTCGGCAAAATCCGTCGCCGGCACGCGGCGCAGCGTAATTGTCAGGCCGGTGGCACTGCTGCGCGCCGAAACGATATCCAGCGGTGACGACAAGTCGATGACGAGGCGCGCCACCCCGGGCGAAAACATTGCGGCACGCACCGCCGACACACTGCCGGCGCCGGGGGCCACCAACGCCACCGGCACCACCGCCGGCAAATCGATGACCAGCCGCTGCGGATCGGCCAGCGCAAAAGCATGGGCGACCGCCGGCGCGCCATCAGCGGTTATCGTCACCACCCCCGGCGTCACCGACAGGCCGGTCAGCCGCGCCGCCAGTCCCGGTGACGGCAGCAACAGGAGCGAAAGCAGGATAAACAGGCAGCGCACGCTGCAGCGATAAGGGGCTGCGCCCATCGCTGCAAGTTGCGGGGCGGCATTCAACGCAGCACCATGCGGCGTCTCGCCCGGCTCCGGCGATGGCGGAGTGGCGTTCAGGCCCGCAGCACGCTGCGCCCGGCATAGCGCGCCTGGCTGCCAAGTTCTTCCTCGATGCGGATGAGTTGGTTGTACTTGGCGAGCCGGTCCGACCGCGCCAGCGACCCGGTCTTGATCTGGCCACAGCCACAAGCCACCGCCAGATCGGCTATCGTTGCGTCTTCGGTTTCGCCCGACCGGTGCGACATCACCGTGCGGTACGAAGCGCGGTGCGCCATCTCGACCGCCGCCAATGTTTCCGTCAGCGTGCCGATCTGGTTGACCTTGACCAGCAGGGCGTTGGCGAGACCATCCTTGATCCCCTGCCCCAACCGCGTCGGATTGGTGACAAACAAATCATC
>JBMOFG010000184.1:0-4915 GCA_049314415.1 Polymorphobacter sp. | reverse complement strand
GCGCCGCCAGCACGCCGATGACGCCGAACATGCCGCCCGCGACATCGATGACCGAAGCACCGGCGCGCAGCGGCCGCCCCGGCGGCCCGGTCATATAGGCCAGCCCGCCCATCATCTGCGCGACCTCGTCGAGCGCAGTGCGGTCCTCATACGGCCCGGCGAGAAAGCCTTTTTCCGACGCAAAGATTAGCCGTGGGTTGGCCGCCGACAGCGCCTCATGGCCCAGCCCGAGCCGGTCCATGGCACCAGGACGGAAATTTTCAACGACGATATCCGCCGAGGCCGCGAGCCGTTTCGCGACCGTGACGCCGTCGGGCGATTTTAGGTCGATGCAGATGCTCGCCTTGCCGCGATTGTACATCGGGAAATAACCCGCTCCCGACCCGAGCAGGCGGCGCGTTGCATCACCGCCAATGGCTTCGACCTTGATAACATCGGCCCCCAGCTCGGCTAGGATGGCACCGACCGCCGGCCCCATGACCATATGGGTGAATTCGACAACCTTGATCCCGGCGAGTGGCAGTGTTTCCATGAGATTCTCCGGCGTGTTGTGTGTTGTGTCAGCGATCAAGATAAACCCATGGCCGCGCCTGGCGATCGGCACGTTCCCAGGCGGCGATCGCATTGCGCGATCGGAGGGTCAGGTCGATACCATCAAGACCGCCAAGCAGCATTGCCTTAGCTTCGGCATCGATGGCGAAATCGAACGCCAGCTTCGCCGCTTTGACGGTTTGCGCCGCCAGGTCGATCGAAACCGGCCCGCGTATTGCCGCCAGCTCCCTGACCGCAGCGCGCGGCAACACCAGCGGCAAAACACCACCGCGAACAGCGTTTCCCGCAAATATCGGGCTGAAACTTGGCGCGATGATGGCGCGGATACCATATTCGACCAATGCCCAGACGGCGTGTTCGCGGCTTGAACCACAGCCGAAATTGTCACCGGCCGGCAGGATTGCGACATTAGCCATGTCCGCATGGTTGAGAATGAAGCCCGGATCAGGTACGCGGCCGCCGGGCAAATAGCGCCGACCGGCAAACAAGCCGCCGGCAACACCGGACTTGCCGGTTGATTTCATCTCGCGCGATGGAATGATGATATCGGTGTCGATATTGTCTTCGAGCATCGGAGCCGCCACGGCACTCATCTTGGTGAACGGCTGGCTCAAGCGCGGCGACCGCTGCCGTGGGCGCAGATGACTCCCGCGATGGCACTGGCCGCCACGGTTTCGGGGCAGGTGATGTGGGTGCGCGTGCCCAGCCCCTGCCGGCTTTCGAAATTGCGATTGGTGCTGGAGACGACGCGCTGGCCGGCGCCAAAGCTTTCACCGCCCGCAAAAAAGCACATCGAGCAACCCGATTCACGCCATTCAAAGCCCGCATCGACAAACACTCGGTCAAGCCCTTGCGCTTCGGCGGCGCGCTTCACCGCCGATGACCCCGGCACGACAATCGCCCGCACTCCTGGTGCGACCTTCTGGCCGCGAACGATCGCCGCCGCCCGCTGGAGATCGGAAAGGCGGCTGTTGGTGCAACTGCCGATGAAGGCGGCATCGATGGGCAACCCGGCCAATGGCTGGCCTTCGGACAGGCCCATATAGGCCAGCGCCTTGTCGAACGCCGTCCGGTCATCGCCGGCAAAATGCGGCACCACACCGGTGACCGGTACTGATTGAGCGGGCGATGTGCCCCAGCTGATCATCGGCGACAGCGTTGCCGCATCGATGCGGATCTCGCGATCGAAGCTGGCATCGGCATCGCTGCTCAATGTCTGCCATTCGGCGATCGCCTTGTCCCACATAGCCCCATCGGGCGCGTAGCGACGCCCCTTTATCCAGTCAAAGGTCACCGCGTCAGGCGCGATAAAGCCCGAAAAGGCGGCAAGCTCGGTCGCCATGTTGCACAAGGTCATGCGGCCTTCCATCGACAATGCCCGCACCGCTGGCCCTGCAAATTCGATGGCATACCCCTGGCCGCCGGCGGCACCATGTGCGGCGATCAACGCCAAAGCCATGGCCTTGGGCGTCACACCGATGGGTACAACGCCATCAAAGATCACCCGCATCGATCGCGGCCGGTTGATGCGCAGCGTCCCGGTGGCCATGGCATGTTCGGCTTCGGTCGATCCGATCCCCCACGCGAGCGCGCCGACGGCACCTTGGGTGCAGCTGTGGCTATCGGGCGCCACAAGCGTCAGCCCCGGCAGCACGATGCCGAGTTCGGGCGACACTACATGGACGATCCCCTGATCAGCATCACCGATATCGAACAGGGTTATGCCGGCGGCACGGCAGGCCGCGCGGGTTTCGGTGATGAAGGCGGTTCCACCCGGCATCGTTGTGATATCCGAACGGCCGGGAAAAGTGTCGACGATGTGATCCATGCTGGCAAAGACCCGCGCCGGATCGGCGACGCGGCGGCCGGCCGCGTGCAGGCTGTTCAGCGCGGCGGCACCGGTGCGTTCGTGGAGGAAAATGCGGTCAATCGCGACAATGGTAGCGCCGCCGGCGACATCGGCAATGGCGTGACACGCCCACAACTTGTCAAACAGGCTAGGCATGGCAAATCTGCATGTTGGCCGGGCGGTAACGGCGCGTCATCATCAATCGAACACCATTCCCCCCGAAGGATTGAGGACGGTTCCCGTCATCGCTGCGGCATTGGCGGATAGGAGAAAGGCGATGGCCCGGGCAACATCGCTGGCGCTGGCGATGTCGCCGGTCAACATCGACCTGGCAAGCTGTTCACGCACCTGCGGTTGCAAGCGGTCAAGCATCGGCGTGTCGACCGGGCCGGGCGCCACGCAATTGACCCGAACGCCGGCGGTTGCCCATTCGCGCGCCAGATAACGTGTCAGGTTGATCAGCCCGGCCTTGGCAGCGGCATAGGCCGGGCCGGACAACAGGCCGCCGCCGTTGCGGCCATTGGTCGATGACAGGAACACCAGTCTGCCCCGCTGCGCGCCAAGCGCCGCCGCCGTGGCGCGGGCCAGCAAAAACCCCGAAGTCAAGTTGGCGTCCATGACCTTGTGCCAGTCCGCCAGCGCCAGATCGGCCAAAGGGCCGGCACCGACGATGCCGGCACAATGCACCACGTCGTCAAGGCGGCCGTGACAGGCCATGACGGTGTCGACGGCATCGGCAAGTGCGGCTTCGCTGGTGACATCGCACGCGGCAACGCCCGGCGATGCCACCAGATCAAGCCCGGCAACATGGCCGCCGGCGCTGGTGTAAAGCGCCGCCACAGCTCGGCCGATGCCGCCCGCCGCCCCGGTCAGCAGAAGCACCCTGCCGGTGGCATCGAGCAGCATCGGCGCGGTCGAGATCACGCAGCGCGGGCCAGTGCAATCGATTCCTGGACTTGTGACAGCATCGTATAACGCAGCGAGGCCGAGCCGCGTACAGCCTCGACTGCCATTTTCTGCATGGCTTCGGTTTCGGCAAACTGGTTGCACAGTTGCAAACCTACGCGGGCATGTTCGACATCGTTTTCGACATGGACATGAAAAAACTCCAGATCGTCGTCGCTGAAGCCCATGCGTTGCATCGCGGTGATATAGCCCGGATACAGCGTCGGAAGCTGGCCTTCGAGCGCGACCATGATGCCGGCGCAGCTTTCGTGGACTGGGCGAATCGTCGCCAGTTCCCAGATCCAGGCGCGCATGGCGCGGGTTGCGCCCAGAACTTCACCATTGGCTTCGGCGTCAATCACCGCCTGGCGTGACAGGCCACAGGCTTCGGCGAACTTCAACAGCAGGTTGGGGTGCGACTTTTCCGGCGTTTCCGGCATTTCCTCGCCGACCAGATTTTCCATCAGCAGCGCGCGGCCCGCCGGATCAGGCATGCGGGCATAAAGCGCCGCAAACTGCTGCGGGATGGCCGAGATGTAGTAATAATGCTGCACCGCCCAGCACCCAAGCTGCTGGCGATTAAGGGCACCATCGGCCCAGCTGGCACTGAACGGGTGCTTGCCCGAGCCCATCGGCAGCCGCGCCGCTTCAAGGCTGGCGTAGAAATCATGTTCCGAAAGCTTGGCCATTTTCATTCTCCCTTTTGGTCATCCGGTGATTTGGGTTTGCTGGTGGAATTCATGGTGACAGGTGGGGCAATGCATCGGCACCTGCGGATGCGTGTGCAGTTCGGGTGAGACCGGAAAGCTGCTGTGGCAGTTCGGGCACGTCACCCACAGGCTGTTGCCCAGCTTTTCACTGACGCTTTCTGTCGCTAGCGGCAGGCGTGTCACAGGCGGGGCCAGCTATCGCCGGCATGGCCGGCAAGCAGCGACCGTGCTGCGGCAAGCGCTGCCTCCGGGCTTTGCGCGACGGGCGAGGCGGGCCGGTTGCCGCCGGGCGTCAGTCGCTGTGGCAGCGTTGCATCAATGCCCAGCTTTGTCCCGGTACGCGCGCCGGCGGCCAGTGACGGGTCAAGCGTCGAAACGCTGAGCCCATCGACGCGCAACAGATCGCGGTTCCATTGCACCCGTGTGGCCAGCGCCCAAAGCACCTGGGCTTCATCGAACACGTCAACGTCCGTATCAAAGGCCGCAACCGTCTTGAGCCGCCGATAGGACATCGCCGCCGCAAGCGCATCGCGCGCTTCGCCCGGCCCCGGATCGGCGAGTTGCAGCCAGGCATGAAAGCGGCGACCCGATGATGGCACATAGACATTGCGCAGGCTCGGGGCGACCTGCCGGATCAGGCTGAACAACTTGCCTTCCATCGACATGTTGTCGGGCACCAGCATGTCGGCAAGACCCGAACCATAGTCATGATAGATGGCGCCGTGCCGGTGCGTGATGGCCGTCACCTCAACTACGGGTGCTACGGTCTGGGAACCCAGATAGCCGGTGAACTCGCCAAACGGTCCGTCGGCTTCCAGTTGGCCCGGCCAGGCGAGCGCTTCGATGACGATCTCGGCAT
>JBMOFG010000183.1:0-4939 GCA_049314415.1 Polymorphobacter sp. | reverse complement strand
TATACAATAGCGTCCTCGACAACGGAACGGCCAGTGTCAGCGCCGGGTTTTCAGGGGGATATCATGGTTCATTTTCAGGGCCGCAAGGCGCGTCTGCTGGGGGTTGCCGGGGCAACGGCAGGGCTTTTTATCGGGTTGACGGCACCGGCGCTGGCACAGACAGCCGCCACTGCGGTCGCCGACGAAGGCGAAATCCTAGTGACGGCGCGGCGCGACAGCGAGCGACTGGTTGACGTACCTGCCACTGTAAACGTCCTGACGTCAGAGACGCTGGCACGCACAGGCGTCATCCGCGCGCAGGATTTCCTGCAGCTCACGCCCGGCGTGACCATCGTGACCGGTTCGGCCGAAGCCGGCGACACCCAGATCAACATCCGCGGCCTCAACGGCGCGCGCGATGCCGAAAGTTCAGTGGCGCTGGTCGTCGATGGCATCTTGAAGACCAATACAGCCCAGCTGAACCAGAACCAGGGCACAATGCGCCAAGTCGAGGTTCTCAAGGGGCCGCAGGGCGCGCTCTATGGCCGCAACGCCGCTGCCGGCGCGATCGTAATGACGACGGTCAAGCCTGGCGATGTGCTCGAAGGCGCCGTGAAGGCGAGCTATGGCGAACTCGCCACCGGCGAAGCGACCGCCTATGTTGCCGGACCAATCAGCGCCAATGTCGGCTTTGTACTGTCGGCCAATTATCGCACGACCGATGGCTTTTGGCGCAACGAATTCCTCGGCAATGCCAAGGTGGTCGATGACCAAGAAAATTACGGCATAGACGGCCGTATCGTCGCAAAATCGGGGGATAACACGACTTTCGATTTCAAGGGCCGTTATGCCAAGCTGTCAGGTGCGTCGATAAACTTTAACGCCAGCTTCCACCTGCCAAATTTCGCCGGCGTAAACCCGGCCTTTTTCGAAAACGTCAACGACCATCCGTTCCGTTACTATTCGAACATTCGCCCGACCAACGACATGGAAACAGTCGAATTTTCGGGCAAGGTCGACCATGAGTTCGACACGATGAAGCTGACCGCCTGGGCGCTGTACAGCGACGTCAAGCAGAGCTTGACCGCCGATGGCACCTCTGCCGATTTCGCGCGCTACACTTTCCCCGGCGCGACGCCGACCAGCGTGGCCGCCAGCAACAAATGCTTTGCGACGACGGCGCAGCTCACCGGCTATCCGCTCAACGCACCGACCTTCATTGGCAAGGTGCCGGTGCCGTTCATCTTCGATCCAGCGAATGGCTCGACCTTCGGCGCCTATTCGCCGTCGACCTGCGACGGCACCCAGTTGCAGAAGCGGTCACAGAATGATTTTTCCGCAGAAGTGCGATTGTCGTCCACGGGTGATGGCCCGATCAGCTGGTCGCTGGGCGCATATTATCTGCGCCTGAACCGAGAAACGGGCGTCAGCCTTGGTGCCGATCTTGGCCAGGGTGTGTCGAGCGCGCTTTACAATGCACCGGGCAGCAGCAACCCGACATCGCAGCTGTTCAATGACAAATTCCGCACCAATGTCTATGCTGGCTTCGGTTCGGTCGACTGGAAGGCCAATGACGCGTTGGCCTTGGGCCTTGCCCTGCGCTATGACATCGAAGACCGTTCGGCGTCCAATTTGGTACCCTTCGTCAAGGATCCGATTACCGGTGGCCAGATCAACCCCGGCCAGGTCGGTGGCCCGATCCCACCCAAGAACGCCACCTTCAAGCAACTCGAACCCAAGCTGACGCTCAGCTTCAAGGCTGCCGACGAAGCCGTGCTGTTCGCCAACTGGGGCGTCGGTTTCAAATCGGGTGGTTTCAACAATTCGGGCTCGGCCGCGATCGTCAACAACAACTTCAATAACGGCGCGGTCGGCACGATCAACGCCGGTGTGACGATCAACGACCAGTATCGCAAGGAACGTTCGAGCGCCTTTGAAGCCGGGATGAAGGGCAGCCTGTTCGGCGGCGCGCTCAACTACGACCTCGCCGGCTATTACACCAGCATCCGCGATATGCAGTTCTTCGAATTCTTCGTCGGCGGCTTCGGCCTGCTGCGCGTCGTTTCGAACATCGACAAGGTCGATGTCTATGGCGGGGAACTCAACCTTTCAGCCCGTGTGATGGATGGCTGGACGATCTTCGGGTCGGGCAACATCACCGGCAGCGAAATCAAGAAAAACAGCAGCCGCCCCGACACAGTGGGCAACAAGTCGCCCTACACCGCCGACTACACGATCAACATCGGCACCCAGTTCGTCCAGCCGATCACCGACAATCTGAAGGGTGTGCTGCGCGCCGACTATCGTGTCACCGGGCCAACCTGGTTCCACTCGGTGCAGCAACAGGTCAAGCCGACGATCTTTTCGGCACTGCTGCCGATCAGCACGCTCGCCCTGCCCGGCTTTGTCGGCAACGCCGATTACACTGTGACGCAGCGTGAAGCCTTTGGCGTCGTCAACCTGCGCGTCGGCGTCGAAGGCAGCAACTGGACGCTGACCGCCTTTGCCAACAACCTGCTCGACGAGAAATATCTCAACGAAGCTATCCCGGCGATCGAGTTCGGTGGCTCGTTCATTTCGCCGGGCCAGCGCCGGGTAATCGGTGTGGAGGCCGGCCTGAAGTTCTAGCTCCGACAGACAAGTGAAGCCGGCACCGGGCCTTTGCCCGGCGCCGGCCTCCTGTCGACCGAAACGTTTGGGTGACTTGACGGGGCAAGGCACTGCAGGTCCGGCCCCAATCGATCCGAGAGCGTTGATGCAGCGATAGCCAAGGCAGGGCAGCACCATCCTGAAGCGCCTGCGGCTCAATAGGGCGCCGCCATTACTTGCCTTGGTTTACCCGCCCAACGTCCGTTTGAAAAACGCTGTCGTGTCCGTCAGCACAGGCGCCTTGCCACGGAACGGCTTGGAAATGGCCAGCACGATGCCGATATGACCGATATCGGGGTAAAGGCGCGCCTCGGCGCTGGCGCCTTTCGATTTGAGCATGGCAGCCAGTTGCGTGGCATTGCGCGGCAAGACGGTGGTGTCGTCGCTGCCGTTGAGCAACAGCACCGGCGGGGCTGCGCTGCTGGCAAAGCTGATCGGCTGGGTAGCCGCGGGGTCTGGTTGGCCACCCAACGCCTTGTCGGCGGCGGCGCCGGGCACGAACGGCAGAAAATCATAGGGGCCTGCAAGGCCAACCGCCGCCTTGACAGCACCCGAAGCGCCCGCAGCCTGCAACCAGCGCCCATCAAGCGCCAGCATCAGCGCGATATAGGCGCCGGCACTGTGGCCGGAAACACCGATACGCGCAGGGTCACCGCCATGGCGGGCGATATTGGCAACAGTCCAGGCCACGGCCGCAGCGCCGTCCTGAACGAAAGCCGGGAACTTGACCTGCGGTACCAGACGATAATCGGGGACAACGACGATAAAGCCCTGCGCCGCCAGCGCGCGGGCGGCAAAGACATAATCCTGCCGACGGCCGCTGTTCCAGCTTCCACCATAAAAGAATATCACCACAGGGGCCTTGCCGCTGCCTGCAGCAGCTGGCGCGTAAATATCGAGCCTCTGGCGCGGATCGCTTCCAAAGGCGATGTTGCTGGCCACTCGATTGGTGCCGCGATCGCCCGGTGTCAGGCTGTTGACAGCGTTGAGCGTGTTGATCGACGAACAGCCGGCGAGGCTGACCAGTGCGGCCGAGACCATGCCGAGCAATATCCGGCGTCGTAGAGCAGCCATTGTCATTTCCCCCTGTAAACGCGCCACATGCCAAAGGCGGTCCGGCAGCGCAACCGCTCGCTCAACGCACCTTTTTTTGCAAGCGCCGCGCCAACGCTGCTTCCTGTGCACGCGTCTCAGCGCCGGCCCTGCCGACATCATAAGCCAGCCGCGCCGGTTGCCCGATAACCATCGACACCGGGCGGCGCGGACTTGCCCCGGCGGGTTTGAGTCGATGGCCGATCCGAAAGGCAAAGGTTGGCCGCCATGCCGGATCGTCGAGCAGCACGTCGGCGGCCCGGGCAAAGCGCGGGAATGTGCGCAGTTGATGCTGCCGGTCGATCATTTCAGGAAGCTGGTTGAGCGGTTGTACCGACAAGCCGAGCGCCGTCGCCAGCAGGTGCAGCCGCTGCCACGCCGCGCCGGCGAGGAGCGTCGCCCGCCGGTCGGCGAGATCAGGTACCAGGATCAACCCGAACAGCGACGCGGTCGGCACGGCGCTGTCACGGGTGGCATCGAGCCAATAGCGACCTTCGCTTGCCGCCGATTGTTCGGGCAAAATCGCCGCTGCCGCCGCCAGCCAGGGCGATACCCCCGATGTCGCCACCGACAGGCCGTCCATCAACCGGTCCTGGTCACGCCGGCTGTGGCGGAACCAGGCATGGCTGGCCGCCATCATGGCGTTATCGGCGGCGATGGCGGCGGTCGCCTCGATGGTCAGCGCGCCGAAGCGTCGGCCGCGTGCGCTCTCGGAGGTGAACAGCGCGATGCGCACCGCATCGCTGCGCGCCGCGCCCGCGAGCGTCGCCAAGGCACTATCAGCCACGGCGCCGCCGAGATACGGCCCGCGGTCGGTGTGGCGACGACCGATAGCTGGCAATAACGGATGCGGCACGGTGCGCTGCCCTTCGGGGCCAAGCTCGATCGTCGCGACATGCAAGGGGTTGGCGGTATCGGGCAATAGCGACACCCGGGCGCGCCGGTCTATCCCTGTCGATGCGAGCGCCATGTTATGCACTGCCGCGCCCAGCCCGAGCAGGCGTTCGCGGCCGAAGGGATCCATGGCGCCGAGCGCGCGTTCGGGGACTTCGAAGACATCGACACCGTAGCGGCCAAGCGCAAAGCGCCACGGCTGGGTATTGTGCGGGCTGGCCGCAAGGATCGCAGCGGCAACCAGCGACAGCGGCCCGCTGTGGCGATGCCTGTTCCAGTCATCCCACGCCGCCAGCCCGGGGCGGTCGCGCGGGATGATCAGCCC
>JBMOFG010000182.1:0-4967 GCA_049314415.1 Polymorphobacter sp. | reverse complement strand
TTTTCAGGTGACGAAGGTCAGGCCTTGATGGCGCCGCGCGAAGATGCGTACAGGCTCCACAGGTCGGCGATGTCCTTCATGCCGTTCTTGTCGCTGACTGCGGCAAAGCTTGCCTTGCCGAGCGCCACATTGCCGGCCCGCAGCGCGGCGATACCCTTGTAGACCTTGGCCTGGTCCGAATCATTGCCATTGGCGGCAATCGCCTTGTCGAAGGCGGCGATGGCCTGCGGATATTGGCCAAGGCCGAGATAGGCGTTGCCACCGCGTACCGCCGTCGCCGGAGCGGCTGCGAGCTTGGGTGCTTCGCTGGCAGCCTTGGCGTTCATGCTGGCGGCGGCCTGACCGAGCTTTTGCGACATGGCGTCGCCGCCGCCGGTGCCGGCTTTGGCGAGCGCGCCGGCGGCGACGCCGGCCTGGTTGGCGACCAGCGCCAGCTTGGCGAACTCCTGATAATCCTCGGTCTTGCTCAAGGTGCCGGTGGCACCCATCAGGTGATAAAGTGCAAGCTTTGCTTCCGGGCGCATCTGGCTCTGGCGGAAGGCGGTGAGCAGGGTGTTCCAGCGTGCCGGCGACGAATCGACCTTGATCAGCTGCGTGGTGGTGGCGAGATAGCCCTTCTTGTTGCCCGACTTGTACTGGGCGCCCGCCAGATTTTCGAGATAGAGCGGCTTGGCGCCATTGGCTTTGATCAGCGCCTGATAGGCCTTCACCGCTTCGGCGGGACGGCCCATGCGAGTCTGGGCCTGGGCAACAAGAATCTGCATGTCTTCGCCGCCGGACTTGCGGGCCTCCGAAATGGCGCGGTCATATTGGCCGGCCTGATAATAAAGCGGCGCGATCTGGCGCGGGCTCGCGCCGGTGCTGGCCAAGGCATTGGCGGCATCGGAATAGCGACCGGCGCGCGTATAAACATAGGCGGCCATCTGCGCCGTCTTGGTCTTTTCCTCGGCGGTGCTGGCGGCGGCTTCGGCCGATTTGATGGCGTTGATTGCGGCGCCATTGTTGCCCGACTTGGCAGCCGATGCGGCCTGATTGAGCGCCTTGCCGACCGCCGATGACACAGCCGCATTCGCCGGCAGCGCGGTAAACAGGACGCCAGCCATAACAGGCGCGAGGATCCGGGTAAGGGCGGTGGCGGTGCGGTACATGAAGTCCCTCATGAAGAAGTGGCGATGATATGGTATCGTGCGGTCCGTAAAATATGCAGGCTGTAGCCCAAGGCCCACCGTGGACGCATCGGGCTGGCCCGGGGATGAATGGCAGGCACCGCTCTCCCCCGGCAGCAGGCGCTGACACCTTTATCGAATCCGGCGCGCTGTGCAACGGGATATAAGACAAAGCTGAAAAGTGCCTGGGACGCACAAATGTTGCGCACCAGCGCGCAAGCGCCTAATCGCCGCCACATTGTTTCGGGGAGAATGATCATCCGCGCTTTCCTTTTTCCGGGCCAGGGCAGCCAGTCGGTCGGCATGGGCCGTGGCCTTGCCGACGCCAGCCCCATCGCGCGCGCTGTCTTCGAAGAGGTCGACGATGCGCTTGGTTTCCACCTGTCGCGCCTGATGTGGGAGGGGCCGGAAGATCAGCTGACGCTGACAGAAAATGCCCAGCCTGCAATCATGGCGGTGTCGATCGCGGCACTGCGCGTTCTCGAAGCCGATGGTCATCTCCTGCTCGCCGACAAGGCGGCCTATGTGGCCGGGCACAGTCTGGGGGAATATACCGCGCTCGCTGCTGCCGGATCGCTGGGGCTGGCGCAGACGGCCCGGCTGTTGCGGCTGCGCGGGCAGTCGATGCAGGCGGCGGTGCCGGTCGGCGTGGGTGCCATGGCAGCGCTGCTCGGTCTCGGCTTCGAAGCAGTCCAGGCCATCGCCGAGGAAGCAGCGCAGGGCGATGTCTGTGCCGCCGCCAATGACAATGCCCCGGGGCAAGTCGTGGTATCGGGCCATGTCGAGGCGGTAGCACGGGCGATGGCCCTGGCGCGCACCCGCGGCGCCCGTCAGTCGGTGCTGCTGCCGGTGTCGGCGCCCTTTCATTGTGCGCTGATGCAGCCGGCGGCTGATGTGATGGCGACGGCGCTGGCGCAAGCGGCGCTGGCCCGGCCTTTCGTGCCGCTGGTCGCCAATGTAACCGCCGATGTGGTGACCGATTCCGACATAATCCGCCGCCTGCTCGTCGAACAGGTGACCGGCACCGTGCGCTGGCGCGAATCGGTGCTCAGGATGGCCGAGCTTGGCGTTACCAATTTCGTGGAACTCGGCGGCAAGGTGCTCGGGCCGATGGTCCGCCGGATCACGCCTGATGCGCGGATGCAGAGTGCCGCCGACATCGCCGGTGTCGAAGCGCTGGCGAAGGAATTATGATCATATTTTTATTGCTCAACCGGACGAATCGCCGAAGGCGGGCGGGGCAGGGATTCCGGCGCAAAGCCAGCCTCTCCTAGCGCCGGTTTCGCCGTCTCCCGCGCTCGCTTCGGAGCGCCTGAGAAAATAAGGATGACAGCATGTTCGATCTTTCAGGCATGACAGCATTGGTTACCGGCGCGTCGGGTGGTATCGGCAGCGCGGTCGCCAAGGCGCTGGCCGCACAGGGCGCACGGGTAGCGCTGTCGGGCACACGCGCCGAAGCGCTCGAAGCCGTGCGAGCCGAAATCGGCGGCGATGCTGTCATCTTGCCGTGCAACCTCGCCGATGCCGCCGCTGTGGATGGGCTGGTGCCGCACGTGGTCGAAGCGCTGGGCCGGCTCGACATTCTCGTCAATAATGCCGGTGTAACGCGAGACAATCTTGCGCTGCGCATGAAGGATGAGGAGTGGGACATGGTGATCCGGGTCAATCTCGAAGCCGCCTTCCGCCTCGCCCGCGCCGCGCTCAAACCCATGATGATGAAGCAGCGTTTCGGCCGCATCATCTCGGTGACCTCGGTGGTCGGTGTAACCGGCAATCCGGGTCAGGCCAATTATGCGGCGTCCAAGGCCGGGTTGATCGGCATGTCCAAGGCGCTGGCGCAGGAAGTTGCCAGCCGCAACGTCACGGTCAACTGCATTGCGCCCGGCTTCATCACCTCGCCGATGACCGAAGCATTGCCCGAGGCGCAGAAAACCGCGCTGACCGAGCGGATTCCGGCCGGACGGCTGGGGGATGGCGCCGATATCGCAGCTGGCGTGGTGTATCTCGCCTCGCGCGAAGCCGGCTATGTGACCGGGCAGACCTTGCACGTGAATGGCGGGATGACCATGATCTGATCAGGGTAGGGCACGCGCCATTACAGCCGGGTACTTGTCTTGGCGGCCGCGTGCCGCTATCGCCGGAAATCAAGCAACAACGCCAATGTGCATTTGGAAAGAGGGATCTCATGAGCGACGTCGCCGAACGCGTTAAGAAGATCGTCGTAGAGCATCTCGGCGTCGAAGCCGACAAGGTGACCAACGATGCCAGCTTCATCGATGATCTGGGTGCAGACAGTCTCGATACCGTCGAGCTCGTAATGGCCTTTGAGGAAGAATTCGCGGTGGAAATCCCCGACGATGCCGCCGAAAAGATCCTTACCGTAAAGGATGCCATCGATTTCATTGGCGCCAACCAGAAGGGTTGATGGCGCCTGCCGTGCCGGGGCCTTGTGCCCCCGTGCGCCGATATTGATTTGGCAGACGGCCTTTCGCGGATATGCGGGAGGCCGTTTTCCATATAAAAGATGAAAATTCATCAAGGTCCGGAACGGACGATCTGGGAAGGATAGGCTGCTGATGCGGCGCGTGGTGGTAACGGGTGTAGGGCTGGTGACGCCCCTGGGCTCCGACGTCGAAACGGTGTGGGCCAACATCCTGGCTTCGAAATCGGGCGCTGGCACGATCACGCGTTTCGATGCGACGGATTATGCTTGTCGAATTGCCTGTGAAGTCATTCGCGGTGATGGCTCCGGGGTCACCTTCAACGCCGATACGCGCGTCGATTACAAAGTGCAGCGCCAGGTCGATCCGTTTATTACCTATGGCATCGATGCCGCCGGTCAGGCACTCGAAGATGCCGGCTTGACCGATATGACCGAGGCGGATCGCTTTCGCGCCGGCTGCTCGATCGGGTCGGGCATCGGCGGCCTGCCGGGTATAGCGTCGGAATCGATCGTGCTGCACGAAAAAGGCCCGCGCCGTGTCAGTCCGCATTTTGTCCACGGGCGACTGATCAATCTGATATCGGGCCAAGTATCGATAAAATATGGCCTGATGGGCCCGAATCATGCGGTGGTCACCGCCTGTTCGACGGGGGCCCATGCCATTGGCGATGCCGCGCGCATGATCGCGCTCGACGATGCCGATGTGATGCTTGCCGGCGGTGCCGAAGGTGCCATCTGCCCGCTCGGCATCGCCGGTTTTTCGCAGGCCAAGGCGCTTTCGACCGGATTCAACGATGATCCGACCCGGGCCAGCCGCCCTTATGACAAGGGCCGCGACGGCTTTGTCATGGGCGAAGGTGCCGGCGTCGTCGTCCTCGAGGAATATGAACGCGCCAAGGCACGCGGCGCCAAGATTTATGGCGAAGTCATCGGTTATGGCCTGACCGGCGATGCCTATCATGTGACGGCGCCGCACCCCGAAGGCTCGGGCGCCTTCCGCTCGATGGCGATGGCGCTCAAAAAGGCCGGGCTCGACCCGTCTGACATCGATTATATCAATGCCCATGGCACGTCGACGCCGATGGGTGACGAACTGGAACTCGGTGCCGTGCGCCGACTGTTCGGCAGCGCCATCGACAGTGTTTCGATGTCTTCGACCAAATCGGCGATCGGGCATCTGCTCGGCGGCGCAGGGGCGGTCGAATCGATTTTCTGTCTGCTCGCCATGCGCGACCAGGTAGCGCCACCGACACTCAATCTCGACGATCCGTCGGATGGCTGTATCGGCGTCGACCTGGTGCCGCATGTCGCCAAGCCGCGCCCGATCAAGGCCGTGCTCAACAACAGCTTCGGGTTCG
>JBMOFG010000181.1:0-4979 GCA_049314415.1 Polymorphobacter sp. | reverse complement strand
CCTTGATCGAGCGTTTAACTCTCAAGTGACCGGCGCAAAACCGTTACAAGTCCAATTCGTTCGGCACGCGTGCGGCCGCGAAGAAAAACTGGCAACCCGGGCCGACGTGTAATCGATCGGAAACCCGTTTGCTCCGTCGCTGCCAAGCCGACCCAAGGCGTATCAGGCCATGGATTTAAAGGGTCCGCACCCTAAATCGCCGGCATGATCAGTGGGTCCAGTTGCTGCCGCCATTCATCCGGAAGTGCGGCCGGCCGCCGCGAAACGCGGTCGACGTAGACATGGACGAAAAAACCCTGCGCTGCGACCCGATCATCGCCCGCCGTGAAGATGCCGACTTCCCAGCGCACGCTCGACGTACCGAGCCGGGCAATACGCACCCCGGCTTCCACGATTTCGGGAAAAGCGACCGACCGATGATAACGACAGCCCGTTTCGACAACGAGTCCGATCGTGCGACCGTGGTGGATGTCGAGCAACCCCATATCGACCAGTAACGCATTCACTGCGGTATCGAACCAACTATAGTAAATAACATTATTGACATGACCATAAGCGTCATTGTCCATCCATCGCGTCGGGATCTGACGAAAGACGGCAAAATCCCGACGCTTGTCAGGACCAGTTTCAGTCGTGGGATTGGGCATGGTGCTTTTCGATCAGGCTTGGTTGCGCTCGGGTTGTGATTTCATGATCCGGGCCGCCACGCCGAAAGAAAAGCCCGCCAGCATGATGACAATCGGCATGCTCGATTCGGTGCTGGCGACCGCTTTGACGGCCAGAAAATTGATGATCGCCACAGCAATCGGCAGCAGGATCAGTTGGTTTTCGTCATCGGTCCGAAAATAGAAGCGTCCAGCATGGAAAGCGCTGGTCGCGAAGAACATCATGAAGGCAATAAAGCCGATAACCCCATAATCGATCAGAAGCGACAGATAATAAGAGTCGACCGTATAATTATCGTGCCCCGGGTTGTAAAAACCAAGAACAATACCGGACTGGCCGGCGCCATGGCCGAACGGCTGTGCAGCGAGGACGGCCTCGCCCTTGCTCCATTGGATATTGCGCGCTTCATTGCTCGCCTGATGCTGACCGCCACCGATCACCAACACGTGCAGACGCCGCCAGAACACGACCAGCGCTGCGACCAGCCCAACCACCATTGGGTAAGCAGAAAGAATCGCCGCAGCGGCAAGCGATGACGGTCGCCGATTTCGCCATCGCAACGTCGCCAGCAATGTATAAAGCGCCGGCGCCAGCAACAGTCCAACCATACCCGCACGCGATCCGGTCAGATAGACTGCCACGACCACTGCCACCAGTCCCAAAAATAGTGCCGACTTGCGCATGAAGCCACGCGCCCGCACCAACTGGTCAATGTGGAAAGGCAGTAGAATCGCCAGAAACTCTGCGAAATAAAGCGGGTTTCCGAGATGGCCGGTAACGCGGTAAGCGTCGGTGCCCGCGCGAGCGTTGGATACATCCAATTTGTCAAAAATGTCCGAATTGGGCTTGAGAAAACCTGGCAAATGATCAAGCCAGATAACACGTTCTACCCGAAACTCCAGAATGGCCAGGATTGACGATACAATTGCGCCGAACACCATTATCTTGATGGTATTGTTTATTTTTGCGATGTTTTTGTGATCAAATCCCAATAGCGCTGCGGCCAGAAACATTATCGTCCAGTAGATCTGATTGTTGAAATATTTGATCAGAGTGTCACTCTTCGCGTCGGAGAACGCGAGAGTGACAGTGGTGCTCAACCAAAAGATCCAGAATGACCATTTGATCACCGGCGCGGTATCGTTGATGCTGCGCAAGGTCGAACTGACGCAAGTCGATACCGAATAGGTGTAGACGAACAACGCCGCCATGCCGAACAGCGCGAACCGCATGGGCGTGATCCATGGCAGGCCGGGAACATCGGCGGCGATGTAACTCGGCCAGATGGCATTCATGCCTGCATACCACAACATGAACCCAGCGATGCGGCCATAATCCACAGTGTCGACACTCGGCAACAGCCAGAGCGCGAACGCCGCCAGCAACAGGATCGGCACCAGCGGCACAACCAACGCCTGCATCGGCAATACGCTGCACAACAAGCCGTAAAAAGCGGCCACAAAGATCAGGACGAAATAATACAGCAGCTTCTTGGCCGGGCCGGGATCGCTCCTGCGTTCGTAGGGGCGCATGATCCCGGCGGAGCCGGGAGTTCCATATGACAAAGCTCGTTGCATTAACATGCCTTATACTAAAAACATGACAATCCGCCATGCGGTATCTGACCGCCCGCGCATTATGGCCAGCCCCTGAAAAATTAACCAGAGATACGTCACGCCTGCGGAAATGTTGCATTGCGCCGGACCCCGCTGAAAGAAGGTTGCGCCCGGACAGCCATGCTGTTAGATACAGCCCCATAAATAATGAATAAATCAACTATTTGATTATAAGACATATTTTTTATAATTAAAAAGTAATTCTAAGCGCTGACCCGTCAATAAGATCGACGGAAAAGACAAAGGGCAGCTCCCATGGACCATGCAGCGATAATGGCCAAGCTTAAAGAATTAATGATCGACGTTTTCGATATCGATAATCTTTCCGTAACCGAAGCAACGTCGGCGGGTGATGTCGAGGAATGGGACAGCCTGAGCCACATTCGGTTCATGATCACAGTAGAACGCAACTTCAAGATTCGTTTTCTCAATGAAGAAGTCGCAGAACTCAGCAATGTGGGCGATCTGGCGCGATCAATCGCTGCAAAGCTGGCTTGATGCTCCGGTCACCCGGCTCGGCACGCTGACGGCTTCGTTATGTTAACAAATCTTGAATGGCTGCTGCCGGTTCCGGCCGATTATCGCGCCCGGCTTAAGGCGGTGCGCGCCGCGATCGCTGCGGCGGCCGATCCGATGACCATCGAGGCGGAATTGCATGCGCTTGCGCTCGCCAGGCTCGATCTTAACCAGCTCGGCCATCTCGCCGGTGCCGCTGCCCTCCATGCCGCCACGGCGGCGCAAGGCCCGCTGGCACGGATGCGCGTCGGCCTGCTCGGATCGGGCACACTCGACCTGCTCGCCGCCGCTGTTGCCGGATCGGCCTTGCGCCACCGGGTCATCGCCACCGTCGCGACCGGCGATTATGGCAGCGCAATCCGCGACGCCATCGACCCGTCGAGCGCCTTTCGCACCGCGCATTTCGATACGGTCATTGTCTGCCTCGATCATCGCAGCCTCGGGCTCGACCAGCCGCGCGCCAGCGCTGCGGAGGCGCGAGCCACTGTCGCCGCTGCGGTCGGCACCATCAATGCCATTAGCGCCGGGCTTGCCGAAAATGTCAGCGGCACCATCATCGTCGCTACGCTGCCCCCCCCGGTCGAACCGCTATTCGGCAGCTTCGATGCAGCCGAGGCCGGATCGGTATCGGCGATGATCGCCGCCTTTAATGTCGAACTGGTAAACCTTGCCGCAGCCAAGGCGGTCATTCTTGTCGATCTGGCGCGGATCGCCGGCTGGGTCGGGCTTCATCACTGGCACGACGCCGGACAGTGGCACCAGAGCAAATTTGCCATCGGCCCCGATGCGCTTCCGCTCGCAGCCGACGCCATCGCCCGGATTCTCGGGGCTATCCGCGGCACCAGCCGCAAGGCACTGGTGCTTGATCTCGATAATACAGTATGGGGCGGTGTCATTGGTGACGATGGCATCGACGGTATCGCCATCGGCCAGGGGTCGGCGCGCGGCGAGACCTTTCTGGCGACCCAGCAGATGGCACTGGCGCTGCGCCAGCGTGGGGTCATCCTCGCCGTCTGCTCGAAAAATGACGATCACGTCGCGCGCCTGCCCTTCCGCGAGCACCCCGACATGGTGCTGCGCGAGGAACATATTGCTGTTTTCGTCGCCAATTGGGGCGACAAGGCGACCAATCTTCGTGCCATCGCCGCCGCACTCAACATCGGCCTCGATGCACTGGTCTTTCTCGACGACAATCCTGTCGAACGCGCCCAAGTCCGCCGCGAGTTGCCGATGGTTGCCGTGCCGGAAATGCCCGCCGATCCGGCGCTTTATCCGCGCGCGCTGGCCGCTGCCGGCTATTTCGAGGCGATCACGTTCAGCGATGCTGACCGGGTCCGCGCCGATGCTTATCAGGCCAATGCCGAACGCGCCGCTTTTGCCGGCACATCGGACATGGCGGGCTATCTGCAATCGCTCGACATGGTCGCCGATGTCCGGCCTTTCGACAGCGTCAACCGCGCCCGAATCGCGCAATTGATCAACAAGTCGAACCAGTTCAACCTGACAACACGGCGCTACACCGAGCGCGAGGTTGCCGCGATGGAAGGCGATCCCGCGCTGGGGACATTGCAATTCCGGCTGGTCGACCGCTTCGGAGACAATGGCGTGATTGCTATTGTCATCCTGCGTCCGATCGATCCGCAAACCCTTGAGATCGACAGCTGGCTGATGAGTTGCCGCGTTCTGGGTCGCCGGATGGAGGAAGCGACGCTGTTCCACATCATTGCCGCCGGCCACAGGCTCGGCGCGACCACAATCACCGGAACCTACCTGCCGACGGCCAAGAACAGGATGGTTGCCGATCATTATGGCAAGCTCGGCTTCTCGCTTCTGGCCGCAGGTGAGGATGGCAGCAGCCACTGGCAGCTCGACCTTGCCGATTATGTACTGCCGAAGCTGCCGTTCCGTTTCACCGGCCCGAGCGCTGCATGACACGCACTGCTGCACTATCGGGACAAATATCTGACGCAACAGATACAAGCTCTTGCCGGCTCGGACCAAGCGCATACCGGGTGCTTTTGGTCGCACCTGATGCAACCATAAGACGAGGCGGACCGCGATGACCGACAAGGCCCCTTCAGCAGACAAGACGGCCGCATTGACAACGCTGTTGCGCGCCATGCCTGAAACCGATGCGATTGTCGCTGCCGTGCTGGCCGTCTGGCCCGAACACGCTGCCTA
>JBMOFG010000180.1:0-4998 GCA_049314415.1 Polymorphobacter sp. | reverse complement strand
AATGATCAGCGTCGCGTTCCTTGCTTTCTCGTTGTTCACCTCCAACCCCTTTGACCGCTTGTTCCCGGCACCGCTCGACGGCGCCGAACTCAACCCGCTGCTGCAGGACCCCGGCCTCGTCTTCCATCCGCCCCTGCTTTACCTCGGCTATGTCGGCTTTTCAGTGACCTTCAGTTTTGCCGTCGCCGCCCTACTCGAAGGCCGCGCCGATGCCGCCTGGGCGCGCTGGATGCGGCCTTGGGTGCTCGCCGCCTGGATCCCGCTGACCTGCGGCATCGCGCTGGGCAGTTTCTGGGCCTATTATGAACTCGGCTGGGGCGGCTGGTGGTTCTGGGACCCGGTCGAGAACGCCTCGCTGATGCCCTGGCTGCTCGGTACAGCGCTGCTGCATTCGGCCATTGTCACCGAAAAACGCCAGGCGCTCGCCGGCTGGACGATCCTGCTCGCCATCCTGGCTTTCTCGCTCAGCCTGATCGGCACCTTCCTCGTCCGCTCGGGCATTCTCACATCAGTGCATGCCTTTGCTGTCGATCCCGAACGCGGCGTCTTCATCCTCGCCATGATCATCGGCTCGACCGGCACGGCGCTGGGCCTGTTCGCCTGGCGCGCGCCGCAGCTCAAGTCGGGGGCGTTATTCTCTGGCGTCAGTCGCGAAGCCGGGCTGACGCTCAACAATCTCTTCCTGATGGCGGTGACCGCGGTCGTTTTTCTCGGCACTTTCTATCCGGTGATCATGGAAGCCGTGTCACCTGCCGACAAGATTTCGGTCGGCCCGCCCTATTACAACCTTGTCTTCGTGCCGCTGTCGGTGCCGCTGCTGCTGCTCGTCACTGTCGGGCCGATGCTGGCGTGGAAGCGCGACGGCCTCGGCCGCGTCGGGGCCAAGCTGAAATGGCCGCTGCTGGCAACGCTGGCGCTCGCGGGGGCGTTGGTGGCGCTGTTCGGCCTGGCCAATGCGGTCGCCGCTCTGGGGCTGGCGCTGGGCTTCTGGCTCATTTTGGGCGGCGCCTTGTCGCTGGCGCGACGCTGGCAGGGCGCCGGCGGCTTCTCGTGGCGGTTGGTGCGCACAACGCCGGCGGCGGTGTTCGGCATGGCACTGGCCCACGCCGGTCTGGGTGTTACCGTTGCCGGCATTTCGGCGATGAGCGGCTTTGCCGAATCGAAAATTCTCGTCATGCGCGAGGGCGAAACCGCGACGGTGGGCGCCATGCAGGTGACGCTCGATCGGGTCGGTGAAGCGCAGGGGCCGAATTACCAAGCCTTTCAGGCGCATTTCAGCGTGCGTGAAAAATCGCTGTTCGGCGCCGACAGCGTGCGCGATCTCGACAGCGAACGGCGCTTCTTCCCCGTCAGCCGCAACCAGACGACCGAAGCCGGCATCGGCACCTCGCTGCTCGGCAACAGCTATATCGCGATCGGCGACCAGCAGAATGGCCCGCGCGGACCCGGCCTTGTCGTGCGCATCTACCATCATCCGCTCGTCGGCTGGATCTGGTTCGGCGGCCTGATGATGGCGATGGGCGGCGCCGCCAGCCTTGCCGACCGGCGCTTCCGCATCGGCGCACCGCTGCGGGCGCCTGTGCGCGTCGCCGGTCCGTTGCTGGCCCCGGCGGAATAAGGAGGCTTGGCGCCATGAACCGCATCGTCTTCCTTGTTCCTGTCATCGCCTTCATCGCGCTGGTGGGTTTTTTCGGCATCGGTCTGACCAAGGATCCCAAGGAATTGCCCTCGCAGTTGATCGACCGGCCGCTGCCGACGTTCGACCTGCCCGGCATCGCCGCCGCTCCGGACGGCGGCCCGGGTCTCGCCAGTGTCGCGCTGAAGGGTGAGCCCGCCCTGCTCAACATCTTTGCCAGCTGGTGCGCCGCCTGCCCGCAGGAACATCCGGTGCTGACCCGCATTTCGGCCGAAGGCTTTCCGGTCTATGGGATCGCGTGGAAAGACAAACCGCAGGATTCGCGCGACTGGCTGACGAAATGGGGCAACCCCTATCGCGCCACGGCGGCAGACGAAAATGGCCGCACCGCGATCGACCTGGGCGTTACCGGTGTCCCCGAGACCTTCATCGTGGATAAGGCCGGCCGCGTCCGCTTCAAGCAGATCGGCCCGATCAGTCCCGAACAATGGGAAACCACCATCAAGCCACTGATGGCCAAGTTGAGGGCCGAGGCATGAAGATTCTTTTTGCCGCGCTGTTGCTGCTGTCGGCGCCGGCGGCCGCCGTACTGCCCGACGAAATGCTCGCGGATCCGGCACTGGAGGCGCGCGCCCGCACCATCTCGAAAGACTTGCGCTGCGTCGTCTGCCAGAACCAGTCGATCGACGACAGCGATGCGCCGCTGGCGCGCGACCTGCGGCTGGTGGTGCGCGAGCAGTTGACCCTGGGCAAGTCCGACAATGAAACGATCGATTACCTTGTCACCCGCTATGGCAATTTCGTGCTGTTGAAGCCGCCGGTTGAACCGGCGACCTGGGCCTTGTGGCTGGGGCCGTTTGCCGTGCTGCTTGGCGGCGGCGCGGCGCTGCTGGCATGGAGCCGCCGCCGCTCCGCCCTGCCTGCCGACATCCCCCTGTCGGAAAGCGAGCTTGCCCAAGTCGCCGCGTTGTCGCAGGACGAAACCACGTGATCGATCGCAACGGCAGCGTCCCGGCGTAAGCCGCCAACAACAATTCTCCGAAGAAAGCCCCGATGACCCTCTGGATCATTCTCACGCTCATGGTGGCGGTTGTTGCCGCCGTGCTGACCATTCCGCTCGTGCGCCGCCATGAAGCCCGCGCCGATGCCCGCACTGCGACGCTGGCGGTGCTGCGCGATCAGCTTGCCGATGTCGACGTCCAGATCGCCGCCGGCGCCATCCCGCCCGCCGATGCCGAAGGGCTGCGGATCGAGATCAAGCGCCGTATGCTCGCGGCCGGGCACATCCCCGAGGAAGCCCGGGCGGCGTTGGCGGCACGCACATTGTCAGGCATGGCGATCGGGCTAGCAGCCCTTGTCGCCCTCGCCGGTGGTGCCCTTTACGCCACCATGGGCAAGCCCGGTCTTGTCGGGACATCAGCGCCGCTGGCCGCGACCGCAGCTGCGCCGCCGGCAGCAGGCGCCGAGGCAGAAGGCGCGGGTGAAATCGCCGCACTGGTCGCCGGCCTCGAGAAGAAGGTCGCGGCCAATGCCGACGACCCGGAAGGCTGGCGCATGCTCGGCTGGTCCTATTTCCAGATGCAGCGCTTTGACGACTCCGCCCGCGCCTATGGCAAAGCGGTAGCGCTGAAACCCGATGGCGCCGGCTTTCAATCGGCCTATGGCGAAGCGCTGGTGCAGGTCGCCAATGGCGCCGTGACGCCGTCGGCGGCCGATGCCTTTGCCAAGGCCCAGGCCCAAGATGGTGCCGATGCGCGGGCGCGCTATTTTCTGGGCGTGAAGAAACAGCAGGACGGCGATGCCAAAGGGGCGCTCGATGACTGGATCACCCTGCTTGGCGAGTCGGCGACCGATGCGCCGTGGGTGCCGCAACTGCGCTCCGTCATCGAACAGACCGCGCGCGATGCCAAGATTGACGTGTCGGCACGCCTCGCCGCGCTGCGCCCGCCGGCCAATGGCGGCGCCAGCGTCGCTGCACCGCCCATGCCAGGCCTTGCCGGCTCCGCCGCCAGCGCGCCCGTCGGCGTGATGCCCGGCCCGTCCGCCGACCAGGTGGCGGGCGCCGCTGCGATGACGGCCGGCGAGCGCCAGGCGATGATCCGCGGCATGGTCGACGGCCTCGCCAAGAAATTGCAGGCCAACCCGCGTGACGAAGCGGGCTGGCTGCGGTTGATGCGGGCGCGGTCGGTACAGGGGGACAATGCCGCGGCCGCCCGGGCGCGAAACGATGCCCTTGCGGCTTTTGCCGGGGATCCGGCAACGCAAGCCCGGATCCGCGCGGCGGCGACCGAAATCGGGATCGGATCCTGACAGCACAGCGACTGCACCGTCACCCCGGGACAGCGCTTGCCGGTTTCGGCAGCAACCCCGGCGCATTGACCGGCTGGTACGTGCGCCCGGCGCGATTGTCGGGGGCGACGGCGCTGGTCGTCGTCCTGCACGGCTGCGCCCAGAATGCCGCCGGGATCGACCATGGTGCCGGCTGGTCGACGCTGGCCGCCGAAGCCGGCTTTACCCTATTGTTTGTCGAACAGGCGCGCAGCAACAATCCCAATCTGTGCTTCAACTGGTTCCAGCCCGGTGATGTCCGCCGCGGTGCCGGCGAGGTCGAATCGATCCGCCAGATGGTGGCAGCGCTGGTCGCCAATGGCAGCGCCGATCCGGCACGGATCTTCGTCACCGGCCTGTCGGCGGGCGGCGCGATGACGGCATCGCTGCTGGCCACGGCGCCCGAAGTCTTTGCCGGCGGCGCGGTCATCGCCGGCGTGGCGCATGGCATCGCCGGATCGGTGGGCGAGGGCCTCGACCGCATGCGCGGCACCGGGCTTTCCGATGCCGCCACGCTTGCCGCGCGGGTGCGCGCCGCCTCGCCCCATGCCGGACCCTGGCCGCGGCTGTCGGTCTGGCACGGCACTGCCGACAGCATTGTGGTGCCTGCCAATGCCGAGGCGATCCTGGCCGGCTGGGCGCATCTGCACGGTCTGACGGCGCCATCCGGCGCGGCGCGCGTCAACGGCCATATGCGCAGGGTATGGCGCGATGCGCGCGGCGTTGAGCAGATCGAAGCCCATATCATTGCCGGCATGGGCCATGGCCTACCGATGACCAGCATCGGACCGGAAGCCTGTGGCACACCCGGTACGCTCATCCTCGAATGCGGCCTGTCCTCGACGCGCCGCATCGCTGCCTTCTGGGGCATCGCCCCGAAGCTTTAGAGCCGATCGCCGACCCCCCTTGACGGCAATCGACTCTAGTCCACTCCGGCGAGGACGCGGTTGACCAGTTCGCTGTCATCCCAATCGAGCGATGGCTTGCCGATGCGCACGATCGTCAACCCGGCGGAGGGCACAACATAAACGCGC